>NZ_BAAGZJ010000017.1:0-108777 GCF_054778635.1 Nocardiopsis nanhaiensis | reverse complement strand
AGCCGACCGCCCCAGCAGCGGTCCCCGGGATCCGGCCCCAGGGGTCCAAGGAACAGACGATGCGGCTCCTGAGAACCGACCCGCACCGGGGGTGGAGCCCCATCGAAGTGGCCCGGGCCTTGGAGTACGCCCACTACCGGAGCCTGGCCACGCAGATGGGGGTATGGGTCAAGGAAGGGTTCCTGCAACGGATCACTCGAGGCCGCTACACCCTGGCCCCGCAGTGGCTGAGAGCAGAGTTGACAACTACGCCCACCCCTTAACTACGCGGTCTTGCGCTTCGCGCGTCAACGGCGCTCCACCTTGACCCGCTCCGCTCCGACGGCGGGTTGGCGGCTATCGGGAAAGGGAGACGGGTGGTCGAGGTCCGAGCGGGACCAACACGGCCTTCGGCCGGGCAACCCCCTCGGCCTGGGGGCCGATGCCTGCCCCTGCGCCGGAGCGTTGACGCCTGGCGGTGTCACGGCCGGTCATTGTGGGCTGCGACCCCGGTCGGCCTGGGGGCCGATGCCTGCCACGCCGCCGGAGCACACCGGTTGGGGGTGTCGTGGCCGGCCATTGTGTGCGGCGACCCCCTCGGGAGACTGCCAAAGCGCCGGGGTGTCAGGGCACCAGGGTATCGGGGCGTGGGGCGGTAGGGCCTTGGCGGGTGGTCACCGCTCCTCAGGTGTGGGTGTGGGGGTTGGGGCTGGGTCGGCGTCCGAGTCCTTGCCCTGGTCCTTGTTGTTGCTTCCCCGGTAGCGGTGGGAGGGGCGGCCCTGCCAGATGGACTGCTCCGGGTTGGTCTCCCTCCGGTACTTCAACCGGTTGTGGTCTGAGCAGAGTGGCTGAATGTTGTCCGCGCTGGTGGACCCGCCAGCCGAGAAGCTGATCTTGTGGTCGGCCTCCGACCCGCTGGCCGGGAAGTTGCAGCCCTGGTACCAGGCGCAGGTGGTGTGGCCGAACATCCCCGCGTCCCGCAGAGCACCCGTCGCGTCGCGCTGGGTGCGGCCCACGTCCAACACCCGGTCACCCTTGGGGGAGGTGATCATCCGACGCAGCACACTGTTGGGGGCCAGGGCACGGATCGCGGCCATGGAGACCACCTGCCCATCCTGGGTCACCGCCGGGCCAGCAGCTTTGCCGTCGCCCTCGGCCTGGAGGCCGAGGAAGGTGGGCAGGGGCACCATGATGTTGATCATCGCCACCGCAGCACGCTTGCGACCCTGACCGCCCTTGCTGCCCTTGCCATCCCCACCCCCGGCACCCTCAGCGCCCTCGCTGGAGTCGGTGGGGTCGGTGGGGTTGGTCGCGGACCGGACCAGGTTCATGAACGCGTCATACATCCGCTCCGAAGCCGACACGTGCAGCCTCTCAGGGTCATAGTCCGACTCGTGGGCCTTGAGCACGCACTGGAGCTCCTCGGCGTGCTCACCCGGACCCCAGGCCTCGAACAGGTGAGTGCCATCGAAGGTCCGCACCAGGCGCGCACCACGGGCGTCGAAGGCGGCCTGGTACTGCTCCTCCACCACCGCCGGGTTGTACTGGGCCAGCAGCTCCCGGCCCAGCCGGGCGATGTCGGAGGTCGACATCGACGGCTCCCTGGCCTTGGAAGCCAGAATCCCGGCCTCCACCATCCGCCGGAAGAGGCCAGCATCCGGGTAGCGGCCAGTGTTGCGCGCCCCCACCGCCTTATCAGCGGCCCTGCACACCGCCACCGCCTCCCCGATCGACAACAACCCAGAGTCCAAGCCTTCCCGGGTGGCGGGCAACTCCTGGGCGAACAACCGCCGCGCCAGCTCGGCGCGCCCGTTGGCCTCAACGGGGGCCATCCCCACCGAGTGGATCAGCCAGTTCTGCACCGACCTCTGCCCACCCGCCTCCAATAGGGTCCCGGCCGCCTCCAGCTGCGCCAGGCGCAGCAGCATCGCAAGCTGGGCCCGGTCGAAGTCCTCGAACACCTGAGAAATCACATCCAGGACCTGGCCAGCTGCTCCGGTCGGGGGCACCTCCGCCATCTCCACGGTGATCTTTCCCCGGGCAGCACCCATGGCGGCCACGGCGGGGGTGTTTCCCGTCGTGTTCCCGCACTGCCCGAAAGAAGAAGTCATACCCTAAGGATACCAAGAAAGACCCAGAAAGGACCTATCCCAGGGGTGATAAAACACTTACCCGGCCACACTAGGGCGCCTTTTCTTTTCCCCGAAGGAAGCTTTCCAGGAACGGCGCGCCCACCCCTGCTCGCATTCCCGTGCAAAGCGGACAAATGTGTTCCAGTATGGGAATGATCTTGCTCCCAGAGTCAATCTCGGCGCCGAAATTGCTACTGGCAGCAAGATCATCGGGAAAAGGCCCGCCGAAAGGGGCTCGCCGCGCACATTGACCGGCCGCGACCCCCGATCCGTCGACGCTCCGGCGCAGGGGTAGGCATCGGCCCCCAGGCCGAGGGGGTTCCGTTTTTCGGGCGAAGCCCGAATTCGCCACGGACCTCGACCACCCGTCCCCCTTTCCCGATAGCCGCCAACCCGCCGTCGCAGCGGAGCGGGTCAAGGTGGAGCGCCGTTGACGCGCGAAGCGCTCGATGGCGACGACCTTGACGCGCGCAGCGGAGACGGCCACAATCGGGCGGCGGGAAAGGAGGACACCCCTAGCCAAACTGGGAACCCAAACCAGCAGCAATCCCCAGAGCACAACGTGCGAGTCTCCAACCAACCCGGGGAGATTCACGGCCGTTCCGGGTAACTGAGCCTTGCCGATGGCAAACTCGCGTGGAAGCGCGTGGGCGAAGCCGCGTTCGACCGGCTGACAGGCTGACCGCGGATTGGCTCACTACCTGCCGCGGATTAGCTCACTGCCTGACCGCGGACTCGCCCTCGGTGTGGACGGTCTCGCGCGGGCACGGGCGCCCCTCACGACACCAGGGACTCCAGGACGCGGGCTTCCTCGGGGCTGAGGTGGCGGGCGAAGCGCTCCGACAGGCTCCTCCGGATCCAGGACCCCGCCGCGGCCGCGTCACCGTACTCGATCAGGTCGACCAGCATCCGGTCCCTACGCAGCGAATCCCAGGTGCCGTCGGCGTCGCCCCCGTCGTCAGTGCCGTCCCCGCTGTCGGCAGCGTCCTCCTCCAGGAGGTCGGCTGCGATCAACCGGACGATCGACTCGCTGATGGCCTGACCCGTGGTGATGAGCAGCTGGTTGCCCGTGATGCTCCAGATGCGCTGGTGCAGCGCCGCGTCGGCGCGGGCGAAGCTCTCTCCCCCGTCCTCGGCGGCGCGCTCCATATCCACGAGCCTCTCCCGAAGGGCGGTGACGTCCTCGTCGGTGGCGCGCTGGGCGGCGATCGCGCAGGCCGTCCCCTCGAGCCCCATCCGCATTTGGAGGAGGTCACCGAAGCCGCTGCTTCCCAGGCGCACTATCTGGGTGAGGTCGCGTTCCAGCAGCTTCGCCGTCGGGCGCAGAATCCGGGGCCCGGACCGCCCGCCCGGCCGCAGTTCGAGGAGGCCGCGCGACTCCAGGACCCGTAGGGCCTCCCGCACGGTGGAGCGGCTCACGTCGAACTGGTCCATCAGCATGCGCTCGCTCGGCAGGTGGTCGCCGGGGACCAGGCGGCCGCTCAGGAGCGCGCTCTCCACCTGGTCGACGATGCGTTCGAAGGTTCTGACGCCGACGGCAGGACTGAACTGGATGCTCGACGCCATACTCTCCTCCACTGCCGGTTTGGGGGCACCGACCCGTACATACTCCATCATGGTGCCAGGTAGATCGCTGAGAACAACTGGTCGGACCAGTCTTGCGTCCAGAGATCCACCGGTTGTTAGATGGACCACACACTATGCGCCAAGCGGACGACGACCGTGCGAGAGGGGCCATGCCGGAACCACACATCACCCCGCCGACCCAGGTGTCCCGGCGCGGCCTCCTGCTCGCGGGTCTCGGGCTCCCCTTGCTGCTGACCTCCTGCCGGGCCGGCCACACAGCCATCGCCGACCCCGCGGAGAGCGCCGAGGGCGCGGTGGTGCTCGCGCTGACCGGCGCACCTACCAGCCTCGACTTCACCCGCACCGACGGGGTCGCCATCCCCCTGGTCCTCATGGGCAACGTCTACGAGGGCCTGGTCCGGATCAACGATTCGGGCGGGCTCGACCCGCTCCTCGCCAAGGACTGGACCGTCTCCGACGACCGTCTCGTGTACACCTTCACGCTCCGCACCGGGGTCACCTTCACGAACGGGGCGCCGTTCGACGCCGAGAGCGCGGTGTTCAGCATCGAACGCGTCAAGTCCGAGGCCTGGACCAACGGGCTCTCCGCCGCCATGGACGTGGTCGCGTCGGCGACCGCCGAGGACACCCACGTCCTCAGAGTCGAACTCGCCGAGCCCAGCAACCAGTGGCTGTGGTTCATGGGCACCCTGATCGGCGCGATGATGACCGAGGACGGGGTCGACGACCTGGCGACCAATCCGGTGGGGACGGGCCCGTTCACCGTGGACCGATGGGCGCGGGGCCAATCCCTCGGGTTCGTCGCGAATCCGGACTACTGGGGCGAACCACCCGCGTCCAGCGCGGTGACGATCCAGTACTTCACCGACACGACCGCGAGCACCAACGCCCTGCAGGCCGGTGACGTCGACGCCGTCTACGACATGCAGTCCCCGGAGCTGACCGCCGTCCTGGAGGAGGACGACGACCTCGTCACCGAGACCGGCGCCACCAGCGGCCAGATCCTGCTGTCGATGAACAACCGCGTCGCCCCCTTCGACGACCTGCGCGTCCGGCGGGCGGTCATGTACGCGATGGACCGCCAGGCGATCATCGACACCGCTTGGGGCGGCTTCGGCGACGACACAGGCGGTGCCCCCGCCCCGCCGACCGACCCCTGGTACGTCGAGTCGTCCCGCTACCCCCACGACCCGGACAAGGCCAGGGAGCTGCTGAGCGAGGCCGGGCAGGAGGACCTGCACGTCACCTTCAAGGTCCCCACCCGCCCCTACGCCCAGCAGATCAGCGAGATCGTCGTCTCCCTGCTGCGCGAGGTCGGTATCACCGCCACCATCGAGGCCGTCGAGTTCCCCGCGCTGTGGCTCGACGAGGTCTTCGGCCGCCACGACTACCAGATGAGCGTCATCGACCACGCGGAGGCGCGCGACCTGCCCGTGCTCTTCGGCGACCCCGACTACTACCTCGGATTCGACGACGAGCGGACGCGTGACCTGCTCGCCCGGGCGGACCGCGAACCGCCGGAGGAGCAGACCGGGCTGATGCGGGCCGCCGTAGAGCGCATCGTCGACCAGGCCGCCTCCGACACCCTGTTCATCTTCCCGAACATCGTCGTGCGCCACCGCGGGCTGCAAGGCCTCCCGGCCAGCCGACCCACCGACGAACTCCTCCTCGCCGGCGCCGTGAAGGGGGAGGACTCGTGATCAGAGCAGTGGGAGGGCGGGCCCTGCGCTTCGCCCTCACCCTCTTCGCCACCTCCGTGCTGGTGTTCGCCTTCATGCGGGTCCTCCCCGGGGATCCCGCCGAGGTGGCGCTGGGCACCGGCGCGACGGAGGAGGCTCTGGAGCAGACCCGCGCCGAGTTCGGTCTCGACCGTCCCCTGGTCGTGCAGTACTGGGACTGGGTCTCGGGCATCCCGTTGGGCGACTTCGGGGTCTCCTTCATCACCGGGGAGGACATCAGCCCCATCGTGCTGGACCGGCTGAGCGTGAGCCTGATCCTCGTGGTCTGCGCGATGGCCCTGGCCCTGGTGGTCGCCGTCCCCTTGGGCGCCTGGGCCGCGGCCCGGCACCGGCGCGCCGACGGCATCGCGATCAGCGCGGGCACCCAGTTCGGTATCGCCGTGCCGAACTTCCTCATCGGCATGCTGCTGGTGGTGGTCTTCTCCCTGGGGCTGGGGTGGTTCCCCGCCAACAGCTGGATGCCCCCGGCCTACGACGCCCCGCAGTTCGCCTCGCACCTGGTCCTGCCGGTCGTGGCCCTGGCGGCCGTCCAGGCGGCCATCATGACCCGCTACGTCCGCACGGCCATGCTGGAGGTCATGGGCGAGGACTGGATGCGCACGGCGCGGGCGAAGGGGCTCTCCCGGTTCCAGGCGCTGCGGCGGCACGGTCTGCGCAACGCCGCGCTCCCGGTCCTGACGGTCAGCGGCATCCAGCTGACGACACTGGTCATCGGGGCCGTCGTCATCGAGCAGGTCTTCGTGATCCCCGGCATCGGCTCGGAGCTGTTGGCGGCCGTGGCGGCCCGCGACCTGCTCACGGTGCAGTCCATCGTCATGCTCCTGGCACTGATCACCCTGACCGTCAACTTCACGGTGGACCTGCTGTACCTGTTGCTCGATCCGCGCACCGCGGTCCGGAGGTGAGGACATGAGTGGAACGGACCCGGAAGCCGTCGGCGCCCCCGCGGATACGGAACGCCCGTCCGGCGGGCGCCTCAGGCTGATCCGCGGGCTGCCGGCGACCGGCAAGGTCGGTCTGGTCATCGTGGCGGGCATCGTGCTTGTCGCGCTCGTCTCCCTGTTCTGGACACCCTTCGACCCGCTGCAGGCGGACCCGGAGAACCGGCTCAGCGGGTCGACGGGCCAGCATCCGCTCGGCACCGACCGGTACGGCCGCGACGTCCTCTCGATCCTCATGGCGGGAGCGCAGGTCACCCTCATGGTGGGCTGCGTGGCCGTCGCGATCGCGGCGCTCATCGGTACCCCGTTGGGCATCCTGGCCGCGATGCGGCGCGGTTGGATCGAAGAGCTGATCATGCGCGGCGCCGACATGATGCTGGCCTTCCCAGCCCTGCTCCTGGCCATCATGGCCAGCGCGGTCATGGGGGCGAGCACACTGTCGGCGATGGTCGCCATCGGGCTCGCGGCGGGGCCGGGCTTCGCCCGTGTCGCCCGGGCGGGGACCCTCCAGGTGATGTCCTCGGACTTCATCCTGGCCGCGCGCGGGGCCTCGCAACCCGAGGCGCGCATCGCCCGGCGGCACGTCCTGCCCAATATCTTCGACCTCGTGGTGATCCAGGCCTCGGTCACCTTCGCCCTGGCGATCCTCGCCGAGGCCGCGCTGAGCTTCCTGGGCCTCGGCACACCGCCGCCCGAACCATCGTGGGGGCGCATGCTCCAGGGCGCCCAGGACTATCTGGCGGTCGCACCGCATCTGACCGTCTGGCCCGGCCTGGCCATCGCGCTGGCGGTACTGGGATTCAACCTGCTGGGTGACGGGCTCCGCGATGTGCTCGACCCCAAGATGAGAGGACGGCGATGACCACCACGGCCGACCACGGCACCGAGGCCGTCCGCGACGACGCTCTGGTGACGGTCACGGGGCTGCGGGTCGACACCGATACCGACCGGCTGGTCCATCCCCTGGACCTGACCATCCGCGCCGGTGAGCGGGTGGGGCTCATCGGCGAGTCCGGCTCCGGGAAGTCGCTCACCGCCCTGTCCCTCATGGGGTTGCTTCCCGACGAGCTGCGGCACGGCGGCACGGTAGCGCTGCGCGACGCCTCCGACGACCTGCTCAGCGCGCCCGAGCGGGAGCTGTGCGCGCTGCGCGGGCGGCGGGTCTCGATGGTCTTCCAGGAGCCCATGACCGCCCTGAACCCGCTGATGCGGGTGGGGAAGCAGGTCGGCGAAGTGCTGGCACAGCACCGGACGCTGCCGAACCGCCGCGCGGTGCGCGCCCGAGTGGTCGAGTTGCTCGCGTCGGTGCGCCTCCCGGAGCCCGAGAGCCTCCTGCGGGCCTACCCCCACCAGCTCTCGGGCGGGCAGCGGCAGCGCGTCATGCTGGCCATGGCCTTCGCCAACGACCCGGACCTGCTCATCTGCGACGAACCCACCACCGCCCTGGACGTGACCGTGCAGCGCCAGGTCCTCGACCTCTTGGACGAAGCGGTCCGGGACCGCGGCACCAGCCTGCTGTTCGTCTCGCACGACCTGGCCGTCGTCGCCGACACCTGCGACCGGGTGCTCGTCATGCAGCACGGCCGCATCGTGGAGTCCGGCCCTGTAATGGACGTGCTCACCGAGCCGCAGCACGAGTACACCAGGCACCTGCTCAGCGCTTCCCGGCTCGCACCGGCGGATGCGGGGAACGCGGGGAACGCGTCGGACACAGCCGCGAACGCACCGGCCGAGTCCTCCGATCAACCGCTGATCCGGGCGCGGGACCTCCATCGCACCTTCAGGTCGCAGCGCCGCACGGTGCACGCCCTGCGCAACTTCGACTTGGAGGTACGCACGGGCGACCGGCTCGGTATCGTCGGCGAGTCCGGTTCGGGCAAGACCACCCTGCTGAAGATCCTGGCCGGCCTCGACCGCCCGACCTCCGGAACGGTGTCGGTCGGCGGCATCGACGTCACCACGTCCTCGAAGCGCTCCATGCGCCGACTCCGCGAACGGCTGCAGACGGTCTTCCAGGACCCCATGGGTTCGCTCGATCCGCGCATGACGGTGCGGGAGATCGTCGAGGAACCGCTCCTCGGGCACCGGAGCGCGGCCCCCAGGCCGCAACGGCACGAGAAGGTGGCACGGTCGCTGGAGTCCGTGGGGATCCCCGCCTCCGCCGCCGAACGCTACCCCCACCAGTTCTCCGGCGGACAGCGGCAGCGGATCTCCATCGCGCGGGCGCTCATCACCGACCCGGACGTCCTGGTCGCCGACGAGCCGGTGAGCGCGCTCGACGTGAGCGTCCAGGAACAGGTACTCGACCTCCTGAACAGACTCGTGGACGAACGCGGGCTGACCCTGCTGATGGTCTCGCACGACCTGGCCGTCGTCCGGCACCTCTGCGACCGGGTCGTGGTGATGCGCCACGGTGAGATCGTCGAGACCGGAACAGCGGCGCGGATCTACGCCGACCCGCAGGAGGACTACACCCGGACCCTGCTCGAAGCGACCCCGACCCTCGACCGCGTTCTCGCCGGGAAGCGGGCGCAGGAGGATCAGCGGGAGCAGGAGTAGCAGGGCCGCACCGACCACCGTTCAACCCGCCGTTCAGCGCAGTCCCGAGGAGAGTAATGAGCGAACCGACGCCATCGGCTTCCTGGGCCGATGCCTCCGTGGACGAGCTCCGCGCGGCCTTCGCCTCCGGAGCGACCACACCGAGCCGCACCGCGCACGCGGTGCTGGAGAGGATCGCGCGGGATACTCCGCTCAACGCCTACCACGCGGTCACCGCCGAGGAGGCCCTGCGCGCGGCCGAGGGGTCGGACGTGCGCCACGCCGGGGGGCGGCCGCTGGGGCCGCTGGACGGCGTGCCCGTCACGGTCAAGGAGAACCTCGGGCGGGTCGGGGTGACCATGCCGTCCGGGACGGCACTGCCCGACTCGCCGACGCCCGCGGAGGACTCGACCGTCGTCAGCCGCCTCCGCGAGGCGGGGGCGGTCATCGTCGGCTCCACGGTCATGCCGGACTGGGGCATGCTCTCCTCCGGCGTCAGTTCCCGCCACGGCATCACTCGGAGCGCGTGGGACCCCTCGCTGACCACCGGCGGTTCGTCGTCCGGCGCCGCCGTCGCCGCGGCCGCCGCCCACGGGCCGGTCCACGTGGGCACCGACATCGGCGGGTCGATCCGCCTGCCCGGTACCTGGAACGCCCTGGCCACACTGAAGCCCTCCGCCGGTCTCATCCCGCTGAACAGCCCCTACGTCGGCCGGGCCGCGGGGCCGATGGCGCGCCGCGTCGCCGACCTCTTCCCCCTCATGCGCGCCGCGGCGCGGTGGGACGACCGCGACGTGTCCGCGCACCCCTTCCCACCGGCGGACTTCTCCCCCGGAGAGACATCCCCTGAGGGGATGCGTGTGGGCCTCCAGCTGGACGGGGGTCCCGGCCTGCCGTTGGCCCCCGCCGTACGCGCTGCCTGCCTCGACGCGGCGGAACGCTTCGCCGCCGCCGGCGCCGACATCGTGGAGGTGGATCCGATCACCACCGAACAGCTCCTGGTCCGCGTCGACCGGTTCTGGCGGGTCCGCGCGCTGAACACCCTCAGGAAGCTGCCCGCCCACCTGCGGGACGGGTACGTCCTGGAGTACATCCTCGCCTGGTGTCTCGGCGGCCGCGACGTGGACGGCGTCACGACGCTGGACGACTACGAGGCGCTGGCGGAGCTGGGCGCGAAGGCCCGAGGCGCCACCCGGGGGCTGGACCTGGTGCTCTCACCGGTCACGCCGCAGACAGCCTTCCCCGCGGAGCAGCCGATGCCGCACCCGGAGCCCGGCGAACCCATGGCGCACATCTCCTACACACTCCCGTACAACATGTCCGGCCAGCCCGCGGGGACCGCCAACGCGGGGCGGGACGCCGACGGGAAGTGGATCGGCCTGCAGTTCGCCGGTCCGGTCGGCACCGACGCACGGCTCCTGCGCCTGATGGCGTGGTGGGAACGCCAGCGCCCGGAACCGGCCGTGCCGGACTGGCGGGGGTGCGCCTGGTCCTCCACCGGACCGCGGTGACTCCCCCCGGGAGCGTGCCCCTCGGGGCCGTGTCGCCCCAGGAGATCGTGCCGCTTCAGGGAGTGGGGGCCGCGGCTCCGTCGACCGCCGTCCAACCGCCGTCCACGGCCAGCACCGTTCCGGTGACGTAGCTCGCGGCCGGGGAGGACAGGTACACCGCCGCGCCGACCATCTCCCCCGGCTCGGCCCAGCGGCCCATCGCGGACTGCTCGGCGTACCTGCGGTACCAGTCCGGGTCGTCCCGCACCTGCTGGGTCAGCGGTGTCGTCACGACCCCCGGTGCGACGGCGTTGACCCGCACGCCCTGCGCTGAGAACTCGCTGGCGGCCGAGCGCACCAGCGATTCCAGGCCCGCCTTCGTAGCTCCGTAGACGCCCTGGCCGGGCTCGACCACTCGCGCGCGGATCGAGGACAGGAAGACCATCGACCCCCTGCCGTGCCGCGTCATAGAGGTTCCGAACGCCCGCAGCACCGAGAACGTGGCCGCGAGGTTCAGCCCCACGACGGCGTCGAACTCCTCAGGCGTGTAGTCGAGGATGCGGCGGCGCACGTTCATGGCCGCGGTGTGGACCAGGATCTCCGGGTGCCCGAACCGTTCCGGGGCTCCGGCGACGGCGGACGCGTCGGTCACGTCGAGCTCCTCGGCCCGTACAGAGTCGCCGCCGGGACCCGGAAGCGTGTCGTCCTGGTGCTGGCCGTCCGGACGCTGCTGCTCCCGGCACAGCCGCGCGGTGCTCTCCGCCGCCCGCACGTCGCGGTCGGCGCAGACCACGCGCGCCCCGGCCGCGGCCAACCCCTGGGCCGTCTCGCGGCCGATGCCCGAACCGGCGCCGATGACGACCGCGGTCCGGCCGTCCAGCCGGAACATGCGGCGGTAGTCGGTCACGGTCATGAACGCTCACCCTTCCTCTGCGGGATCCGTACGAGAGCCATCCGTGTCACGGTGTACTCCTCCATCGCCCAACGCGGTCCCTCGCGGCCCACTCCCGAGTCCTTCACGCCCCCGTAGGGCATGACGTCCGAGCGGAACCCGGGGATCTGGTTGACCACCACTCCCCCGACCTCCAGTTCGTCGATGGCCCGGTGCGCCTCGGCGAGGTCCGCGGTGTAGATCGCGGCCTGGAGCCCGTACCGGGAGTCGTTGACCAGGCGCACGGCCTCGTCGAGGTCCCGTACCCGGCGCACACACGCCACCGGGGCGAACACTTCCTCGCGCCACAGCGGTTCGTCCTCGGGCACGTCAGCCAGCAGCTGGGGGCTGACCAGGGCCCGCTCCGTACCGGCGGGGACTCCGCCCTCCGGCACCGGGGCCTCGCCCAGCACCCGGGCGCCGCGTTCGCGGGCGTCCTCGACGCTCTTGCGCACCCTCGCCGCCGCCCGCTCGTCGATCAGCGCGGCCACGTCGGTGGTCATCTCCCACGGGTCCCCGACCACGACGCCGTCGAGCGCGTCGGCGAGCTTGCGTTCGAAACCCGGATCGACCCCGTCCAGGACCAGCACACGCTGGACGGAGATGCAGGCCTGGCCGTTGGCGTAGAACGCGCCCCTGGTGACGGCGGCGACGGCCTCCTCCACGTCCGCCGACCCCGACACGATCAGCGCCGCGTTAGACCCGAGTTCGAGGACGGTCCTCCGGGGCGCGGCGGAGCGCGCGATCCGGTGTCCGACCTCGGCCGAACCGGTGAAGGACACGATCGCCGCGCGCTCGTCCTCGACGAGGGCGCGGCCCACCTCGGGGCCGCCGGTGAGGCACTGGAGGAGGCCCTCGTCCAAGCCCTCCGTCCGGAGCGCCTCCCGCACGACGGCGGTGAGCCACAGTGCCGAGAGCGCGGTGGCCGGGGCCGGTTTCAGCACCGCTGGGGTGCCGACGGCGAGTGCCGGGGCGACCTTGTGGCTGGCCAGCAGGAGCGGATAGTTGAAGCCCGCGATGGCGACGACCGACCCCAAAGGTCGGCGCTTGTACCAGGCGAGCATGTCCTCGCCGCCGCTCTGCAGGTCGACGGGCACGAGCTCTCCCTCGTTCCGGCCGACCTCCTCGGCTGAGGCCTCCCAGCAGCTCAGGGTGCGCTCGACCTCCACGCGGCAGTCGCGGCGCGGTTTCCCGGTCTCCAGGACGAGCAGGTCCTCCAGCTCGGCGCGCCGCTCGCGCAGCGCGTCCGCGCAGCTGCGGACGAGGCGCTTCCGGGTGGCGGAGGTGGTGCGCCGGGCGGCGGCTCGGAGCTCTTCGGCGTGTGCCATCGCCTCGGCGGCGAGGACCGGGGTGCCCTCCGGCACGTCGCGCAGGTGCTTCCCGGTCCAGGCGTCCACGACCGGCGCCGTTCCGGCGGGGTCCTGCCACCCCGGTCCGACGGGAAGCCCGGTCGGCAGTTCCGCGTCCACCCTCGCGGGCATGCGGCGTACCGGCATGAAAGACACTCCTCTGGTCAGTTCTGGCGGCGTGGATGCGGCCACAGATGTAGCATGCGTCACAGCGTACAACTTGTCAGACCAGTTCCATAGACCTGCCGGGGAATGCCCCCGCTCAGGGGATCAGGGAATGGTGACCGCCGAGGTTAGGACGCCCGAGGCGGCAGGCCATCGGACCCGGCCGCCCCGGAGGACTCGCCGTCGACGGCCTCGGCAGCCTCCCTCGGAGGACGGCCGCCCCAGAAGGTGGCCAGTATCGGTCCGGAGATGTTGGCCCACACGGCGGCGATCGCCCCGGGGAGTGCGGCGGCTGGCCCGAAGTGGGCGACGGCCAGCGTGGCCGCCAGCCCCGAGTTCTGGATTCCGACCTCGAAGGAGATCGCCCGGCGCTGCGCTTCGGGCATCCCCATGAGCTTGGCCACGACGTAGCCGACGGCAAGACCGACCAGGTTGTGCACCACGACGGCCAGGATGACCAGCATGCCCGCTGTCAGCAGCGTTTCGACGCTGGCGCCCACCACACCGGCGCAGATGACCACCACAGCTACCACTGACACCGTCGGCACCAGAGGCGTGGCCCGCTCGATGGTCCTCGGCATGAGAGCGCGCAGCAGCAGACCGACCAGCACCGGCAAGAGCACGACCTGCGCGATGGACAGCACCATCTCCCCCGTGTTCACCGGAACCAGGTGCCCGCCGTAGAACAGGACGAGGAACGGCGTCACCAAGATCGAGACCACCGTGGAGATGGAGGTCATCGCGACCGACACGGCCACGTCCCCGCGGGCGAGATAGGCGACCACGTTGGAGGCGGTGCCGCCCGGAACGCTGCCCAGCAGGATCAGGCCGAGCGCGATCTCGGCCGGCAGGCCGAAGACCATGGCCACCGCCCAAGCCAGCGCGGGCATCACGAGGTACTGGGCGACCACGCCGGTGAGCAGCGGAACCGGTCGGCGGACGATCATGGCGAAGTCGCCGAACCGGAGGGTGAGGCCCATACCGAGCATCACCACGGCCAGCAGCGGCACGGTGTACTCGGACAGCGGTGCGAACACGTCGGGGAACCCGACGGCCAACCCGCTGAACACGATGATCCACACCGCGAAGGTGCGACTGACAAAGGTGGCGATGCTGCTGAGGAGGTTCATCAGGGCGTCTCCCTCCCGCCTGCACGGGGCGGGTCTGATGGTGTGCCGTGCCGCGGATGGCCGCCTCCGTACCGACCGGGGCTCACCCGGTTGCGGCCTCAGCTGGCCGGGGCACCGAACCACTGTGCCAGACGGGATCGGACATCCCGCTGGTCAGCCCCGCCCCAAGCCACATGGCCGTCCGGCCGCAGCAGCACGGCGGGCGCGTCCAGTTCCTCGCTGTTGTCGACGACGTGGTCGACCCGGTCTTCCCAGCCCGCCACCGAAAGCCGACCGGTCTGGTCGAGGAGGAGTCCGCGACCGCCGTGCATGAGCGCGTAGAGGCGGCCCCGCTTCAGACCGATGTCGCGCAACCGCTTCCCCAGCAGTTCGTGCCCCGCTCTTTCACTCCCCGCGCCGAAGTCGTAGCGGACCCCGATCGCGATGATCTTCTCGGTCAGATACCGGTTCACCTCCTCGAAGTCCATCAGTTCCGACACCAGTCGGCGTGCCGCCTGGGGACCCGGTTCGGGTGACATCAGCTCGGTCTGTGCCCGGGTGTTCTCCAGGACGTCGGAGGCCACCGGGCGCCGCTCCTCCTGGTAGCTGTCCAACAGGTGTTCCGGTGCCCAGCCGTTGACCTCGGCCGCCAGCTTCCATCCCAGGTTGAACGCGTCCTGGAGGCCCAGGTTGAGCCCCTGGCCGCCGGCCGGCGGATGGATGTGCGCCGCGTCGCCAGCCAGCAGCACGCGGCCGGACCGGTAGCGGTCGGCCAGCCGGGTGGCGTCGCCGAAGCGGGAGAGCCAGCGCGGCGAGTGCACGCCGAAATCGGTGCCGGAGACCTCGCGCAGCTGCCGCTTCAGTTCGTCCAGGGTCGGCGCGGCCGTGCGGTCCTCGGCCACGCCCTCGGCGGGTGCGACGACGCGGTACAGCCCATCCCCCAAGGGCATGGCGCCGAACCGCAGGTGGGTCTTGCGGACTTCGGCCGTGACGGCGGCGAGCGTCTCCGGTGACGCGGTCAGCTCCACTTCGCCCAGCAGCGTCTCCGTTCTGGAGGGCTCACCGGGGAAACCGGTGCCGAGCAGCTTGCGGACCGTGCTGCGCCCGCCGTCACAGCCGACGAGGTAGCGCGAGCGCAGTCGCGTGCCGTCGGCCAGTTCGGCGGTCACCCCGTCCCCGTCCTGGTCCAACCCGACCAGGGCGCTGCCGCGCCGGACCTCGGCACCCAGTGCTGTGGCGTGCTCGTACAGCAGGCGGTCGGTGGTGGTCTGCGGGATGCCGAGGACGTAGGGGTGCGCGGTGTCCAGCCGCTCCGGCGCCGGTTTGCTGATCCCGGCGAAGAAGCCACCCAGCGGGTACTGCGTCCCCAGGTCGAGGAACCGTTCCAGCAGCCCGCGCTGGTCCATGACCTCGACACTGCGCGCGTGCAGCCCGAGCGACCGGACCACCTTGGTCGGCTCGTGCTCCCTTTCCAGCACGAGCGCTTGTACGCCGTGCAGCCTCAATTCGCTCGCCAGCATCAGACCGGTCGGCCCGCCGCCGACCACGATCACGTCGATCATGAATGCCCCCGTGGAAGGAAAAGGGAATCCGAGCCAGCCGACGCACCCGTTCCGGCGCCGCGCATTCCGTGTGCACGCTGCCCGTACTCCCGCTCACGGTGGACAATTCTGCGGCACGACCAGGGTCTTGCCGCAAGTCCCGGGGTGCGCTATAGATTAGGAGAGGCAAAAAGAATTTTCCGCCCCTCAGCCGCCCGTTACGGGCGAATTCCCCTTTCCGTTCCGCGCGGGCCCCACGGTCGCGGCCATTCCGGAGCGGACGGTCGGCCCGGTCGGGTACTGCTCAGCTGCGGCCGTCCATGGGACCCATGCGGCGCAGGGCTTCGGCGTCACTGGGCTTGGAGCGCACATAGGTGTCGGCCCAGGTGCGGGCGTCGGCGTAGGCGCTGCCGGCCGCGACTGCCTCGACCGCCGCGTCGAGATCCACCCGGGTGTGCCGCAGCTCCACCTGGCCGTCCCTCAGGAGGGCCCACGAGCCCCCGGCTCGCCCGTAGGGCATGCCGACACTGCCCGGGTTCAGGCACACCCGCCGGTCCACCAACCGGACGAACGGCATGTGGGTGTGGCCCATGACCACGGTGCGGACCCGGTCGTCGAGGCCCGACAGGACCTCGGCCCAGCGCTCCAGCGACGAGTCCACCAGCACGACCTCCTCGTCGTCGCGCGGGGTGCCGTGGCAGAAGACCACCGGGCCGAACCCGCGCACGTCGAGTTCCACCGGGTGCGGCAGGTTGTCGAGCAGTTCCACGTCGGGTGGGGCCAGCTGGCCGGCGGCCCAAGGGGCGATGGGGTCGGGGATGTCCGTGGAACCGCCCCGGGCCAGCGCCACCAGGTCCCGGTCGGCGTTGCCGCGCACCAGGACGGCACGGTCCCCCAGTTCGCGGAAGCGGTCCAGTACCGCGACCGGCTGCGGTCCCGCGGCGTGGTCGCCGGTGAACACCACCAGGTCGGCGCCGCGCACGTCGGGTTCGGCCAGGACCGCGTCCAGGACCGGTAGGACACCGTGGACGTCGGAGAGCACGGCAACGGAGTCGATCGGTCCGGTCCGGGGCTGCGCGAGAGAGCTCATGGGGGCGAGTCTTCAGCACCGCGGGGCGGTTGGGAAGGGGCTTCTTCCGCGAGCAGAGCGACCCCGGACACGCGTGTACGGTCGGCCCCGAAGGAACCGGCCGTACACCGCGGTGTGGGTCAGTCCTTCGTGCCCTTGCTGATGGCCTCGATGATCTTCGGGCGCATCTCGGCGGCGCTGATGATGGCGTCCACAGAGCCCACCTCGACCGCGCGCTGGATGCTGTGCACCCCGTCGAACTCGGCGGCGACCTCGCCGAGCTTCTCGGCGCGGACCGAGGCCTGGATCTCGCTGAGTTCGGCGTTGAGCTCGGCGCGCTCGGCACCGATGGTCTCCGACACCCGGGCCTGCAGCTCCACGATCCTGGGGTCGGTGGCGGTGCGCTTGTTCACCTCACCGGAGAACACCACCGCCGCGGCGGGGGCACCGCCGAGGACGGAGGCGAAGGAGCCCTCCAGCGCCAGGACCGTCATGTTCGGGTTGAGCGCCTTGGAGAACACCACGAACGCGCCGCCGTGGTAGCGGGAGATGACGCAGAAGATGATCGGGCCGTCGAAGTTGACGATCGACCGGCCGATCTCCGCGCCGAACTCCAGCTGGAGGTTGCGCATGGACTCGGGCGAGCCGTCGAAGCCGGACAGGTTGGCCAGCACGACCAGGGGGCGGTTGCCCGAAGCCGCGTTGATCGCCCGCGCGGTCTTCTTGGACGAGCGCGGGAACAGCGTGCCCGCGGTGTAGGCGTCCGGACCGTCGGTGGGCGGGAAACCCTTGCGCTGCACGGCCCTGGACTCGATGCCGATCAGGCAGACCGGCCAGCCCCCGATGTGCGCGTCCTGCACAGCCGAGGTGTCGGCGTCGGCCATGCCCGCCCAGCGCTCCAGCACCGGGTGGTCCTGGTCGGACAGGGCACGCATCACCGTGCGGATGTCGAAGGGCTTCTTACGGTCCGGGTTGTGCTCCGCCGAGAAGATCTCGCCCACGGTGCTGAAGTCGCTGCCCTCGACCTCGTGCGGGTAGGTGGTCACGTCACGGTGGTCCGGGTCGCTCGTGCCGGCCTTGCGCGGCGCCTCCTCGCCCGGCAGGACGTAGGTGTGGTCGTAGTGCGACATCAGCACGTCCCGGGCGGACTGGAGGTTCGGCGCCCAGTACTGTGCCTGGCCGTTGGGGCCCATCACCCGGTCGTAGCCGCCGATGCCGAAGTTGTCCTCGGCGGACACGCCACCGGAGAAGTCGAGCGACTGCTTGCCGGTGAGCACCATGGCCGAGTCCGGTGTCATCACGAGGATGCCCTTGGTGTGCATGAGCATCGTCGCTTCGGCGTTCCAGTAGGGCTGGGCGCCGACGTTGATCCCGGCGACCACGATGTTGATCTCGCCGCCGTCCTGGGTGAACTCGACGATCCGCTTGAGGGCGGCCGCGACCCAGTCCATGTTCTCGGTGCCCGAGGTCATCGAGATCCGCGCGCCAGCCGAGAGCGCGAACCACTCCAGCGGCACCCGCATCCGGTCGGCCAGGTCGAGTGCGGCGATCACCCGGGCGCACTCCGGCTCCGACAGCGCTCCGAGCGCCTTGGTGGGGTCGCCGAGCAGCACCACGCGGGTGACGCCCTCGGGGTGTCGTTCGGTGGGTGTGGTGACCACACCGGCGACGATGGCCGCGGAGTTGCGGCCCTTGGGCCGGTCCACGGGCGCGAGCACGCCCTGGTCGTCGAGGTCGTACTCGGTGAAGGAGCCGTCCGGTCCGGTGAGCATGGTCGTCAGCTCGTACGGGTAGACGGTCCCGCGGCGTGCCGCGCGCAGCACCTTCTGCCGGTAGTCGTCCAGCGGCAGCACCGGCTCGGTCGACGGCTTGTCGACGTGCACGCTCGCGCCGTTGCCCGGGTCGAGGGCGATACGCACGGCGAGCTCGGTCAGTTCGCCCGACTCGGTGCGCTGGCGGGCCACGAACTGGGCCTCCTCCAGCCCAGCGCCCTCGGTGGTCGGCAGGATGCGCTGGACGAGCCCGTCGAGTTCGTCGAGGGACAGTTCGGTGGACGGCCAGACGTACATCAGGATGCGGTTGGTGTCGAACCGCTTGCGCTGCGGCCGCTGCGCCTGGATGTTGCGGATGGCGTCCAGGCACCCGGCGAACGTGTCCTCCACGGCGGGCAGCGCGACCAGTCGGCCGTCGGCGTCACGCAGCGCCGTCAGGTCGCGGACCTGGCCCATCGCGAACAGTCGCTCGTCGGACGGGTTGCTGCGCGCCACAGCCTTGAACAGGTAGATCTCCTCGTCCGCGGACGGCAGCCGGGTGAGGTCGAACTCCCGCAGGCGCTCCAGCTGCAGGCGCTGCGCGATCTGCGGGTGCAGGCCGCGAATCAGCAGGTCCTCGGTGAGCCCGTCCTCGCCTTGGCGGAAGGTGAAGTGGTGGTGCATCACCGCGCCGCTGGTCCCGGCCACGGTGGCGGTCACCCGGCGCACGGACGCCGGCAGCGGGTTCTCGTTCAGGATCTCGTTGAGTCGCACCGCAATGGCTCCGGCGTCCGGCTGGCCGTCCCACGTCACGTAGAGGTCGGCGACCACCCCGGGGGCGTCGGCGCCCTCGGCGGTCCCGTTCTCGGAGGGCCCGTCGGACGCGACCGTTTCGGCGGCGTAGGCGCCGACGGCACCGATGGCGTCGGGCAGGGCGGCGATGTCGACGGCGGTTGTGACCACCGGGGTCACTCCCTCCGGGCCGGTGTACTGGGCGGTGACCAGCGGGCAGCCCGCCGTCTCCCGCTCGGTGACCTCGGAGAGCCCGCGGTTGCCGTAGTAGCGGCGGGTGAGGACCTCCAGGAGCGGCGCGTGGTCGCGGCCGGGCCGACCGATCCGCTGGCCGATCAGCCGGACCAGCGGCTCAGAGCTGCCCACCATGGCCTGGATCCGCTCGGCGCGGTCCGGGGCGTCGGGTTCGCGGTCCAGGTAGCGCAGGTCGTCGCGGACCGCCGCGTAGACCTTGGCGCGGTTGCGGCGCAGCAGCGGCTGGGTGAACCAGCGGAACACCACGCCGCGGGCCAGGTCGGACACCGCGGGGAAGCGCACCTGCGTAGCCTCGACCAGGTGCTCGAGGGTGAGCCCGACGCGCTCGCTGAGCGACTCGACCGGTGGCGCCCCGGACAGCCACTCGCGCAGCAGCGCCGACACGATCGCGACGTAGGTCCCCGACCGCTGCTGGGCCAGGAAGATCCGGAAGACCGCGTCCTCCAGCTCCGGCGTGCGGTCGAGGTCGGTCACCCCGTAGTGCGCGAGGACTCGGGTGAGTTTGGCCTGGAAGTCCTCGGTGACGCCGGCGCGCTCGACGTCGAGGCTCTGGAGGTAGCTGTGGAAGTACTCGCGGGAGCTGTGCACCGGGCTGTCCGGCTCGGCCTCGATCGGGCCGCCGGGCCGGTTGCCGCTCAGCTCGGACAGGTCGGCGAACACGGTGAGCAGGTCCAGCTCACCCTCGAGCGGCTGTCCGCCCATCTCGAGGCGGGCGGAAAGGTAGTCCGACAGCACACGGTCACTGTCGTACGCGTCGAAGCCCAGCAGTAGACCGCGCAGGTCACGCAAGCCGCGTTCGGCACGCTCGGCCGCGGAGGCCGTCGCGGGCTCGGCCGGGAGCTCGATCTCGACGGTCTGAGCGTCGGCCTCCGACTCCTCGGTGTCGTCGTCGCTGAGCGGCTCCAGCCGCATCAGGGGGGCGCCGGTCTCGACCTGGCCGCCCACCGACACCGGGCACTCACGGATCCGGGCGCGGAACGGCGCGCGCAGCACCGTCTCCATCTTCATGCTCTCCAGCACCAGGACCGGGGCGCCCGCCTCGACCTCGTCGCCGACCGACAGCGGCGTGGCGACCACCAGCGCGGGAGCAGGGGAACGGACGACGCCGCCCTCATCACGGCTGATCCGGTGGGTGACCCCGTCGACCTCGACCAGGTGGATCGGCCCGTGCGTGGCCGAGACCAGCCGGAACCGGCGGCCGTTGACCACGATCCGGCCGGTGTGCCCGTCGAAGCGCTCCACCTCGACGTCGGCCGGGTGCACGTCACCGCCGCCGGAGATGCCGATCCGGAAACCGCGCTGCCCCACGCGGGCCACGTGCACCCGGTAGCCGACACCGCGGAGTTTGAGGTCCAGCGGACGGCCCGGGTCGTGGCGTACCTGGGGACGGCCGCCGCGCGCGGTGGAGAGCAGCTGCTGGCGGCTCACCTCCTCCTCGTCCTCGTAGGCCTCGATGGCGGCGGTGGCCAGGGCGATCGCGGAGTGCCGGTCGTTGACCAGGCGGCCTTCGGCGCGCACCCGGTCGATCCAGCCGGTGTCGGCACTGGCGCCGATCACCTCGGGCTGGTCGAGGAGGTCGAGCACGAAGCCCTTGTTGGTGGCCCCGCCCTCGATGATCACCGTGGTCTCGGCCATCGCGCGGCGCAGCCGGGCCAGCGCCTGGTCGCGGTCGCGGCCGTACGCGATGACCTTGGCGATCATCGAGTCGAAGTCGGCCGGAATGCTGTCACCCTCACGGACACCGGTGTCCACGCGGATACCGGGACCGACGGGCAGCCGCAGTCGCGCGATACGTCCCGGGGCGGGTGCGAAGTCGCGGTCGGGGTCCTCGGCGTTGAGCCGGGCCTCGACGGCGTGGCCGACCTCGGCGGGTTGGAAGCCGTCCAGCTTGCCCCCGCCCGCCACGTGCAGCTGGAGCCGGACCAGGTCGGTACCGGTGGTGGCCTCGGTGATGGGGTGCTCGACCTGGAGCCGGGTGTTGACCTCGAGGAAGGCGAAGAGCTTCTCGCCGGGGTGGTAGAGGAACTCGACGGTGCAGGCGCCCCGGTAGCCGACGGCCACGGCGAGCCGCTCGGCGGAGGCCTTGAGCTCGTCGGTCTGTTCGGAGTCGAGGAGCGGGGAGGCGGACTCCTCGATGATCTTCTGGTTGCGGCGCTGCACCGAGCAGTCGCGCACGCCCAGGGCCCAGGCGGTGCCCTGGCCGTCCGAGATGACCTGCACCTCGACGTGGCGGGCACCGGTGACGAGGCGCTCCAGGAATACTACGCCGGAGCCGAAGGCGCGCAGCGCCTCCTGGCTGGTGCGCTCGTAGGCTTCGGCCAGGTCTTCGCCCGAGGCGACCATGCGGATCCCGCGCCCGCCGCCGCCGGCGGTGGCCTTGAGCATCAGCGGATAGCCGATCTCGTCCCCGGCGCGCAGGGCGTCCTCGAGGTTGGAGACCTCACCGCGGCTCCACGGGGCGACCGGGACACCGACCTCCTCGGCGATCAGCTTCGCGCCGATCTTGTCGCCGAGCTTGCGCATGGCTTCACCGCTAGGGCCGACGAAGGTGACGCCGATCTTCTCGCACAGGTCGGCGAAGGCCGGGTCCTCGGCGACGAAGCCCCAGCCGACCCAGGCGGCGTCGGCCTCGGTCTCCACCAGGGCCTGTTCCAAAACGGCGAGGTCCAGGTAGGGGCGGGCCGAGGCCGGACCCAGCGGGTAGGTGATGTCGGCCTCGCGGACGAAGGTCGCGTCGCGGTCGGCGTCGGTGAAGAGGGCGACCGTCTCGATGTGCGTACCGGTTTCCGCGGACAGGTCCCGGACGGCGTGGATGAGCCGCATTGCGGCCTCACCACGGTTGACGATGGCGACACGACTGAACACCGACTGAGCTCCCCACGTATTGACGCACAGCAGGCGGCGTCCGCGTCCCGGAGCGCCGCCTGCACCTACTCTCCAGCCTGGTCGATGACCCCCTGGAACACCAATGTCCTGAATTGCTCACACCAGCGCCGCCGCTTTGTGGGATCTCCACAAAAGGCACCCCGCCCCACCCCGGTCCGTCACCCTTCAGGGCGAGGTTTGCCACAATCGGCCCGTTCAGGGGCCACCGTTCAGGGTGCCCTGCCACATCCGGTACCCGGCGACCGCGGGAGCGGACTCACCGTGTGCCGTGCTCCCCGCCCCGGAGGGCACGCTGGAGGTTCCGGAGGACGGGGACGGCCGCGATCTTCTCCTCCCCCAGCTCCTGCCAGGCGATCCCCGCAGGGCGTCGTCGGGGAGGACACTCGATGGTTTCCTCGGGGGTGACGATCAGGTCCACGCTCACGTCGTACGCCGCCTCGGGGATGGCCTCGTCGACCACTTGGAGTGCGTGCACGGTGGTGACGATGAGTGTGCGCTCGTCGATCAGCCCGGCTTGGGCGAGCAGGGCCATCTCGATGTCGCTGTACCCGGCGCCCTTGCCGATGCGCACGCCTTGACGGTTGACGGCCACACTGCCGCAGACGACGGCGTCGACCGGCCGCATCCGTTCGATCGGGGTACGGGGCGCGTGCTGCGCGGCGCCCCGGCCCGTGGCGAGGACCTCGGGGTCCGTGGTGAGGACTGCGGGGTCGATCTCGTAGAAGGGCTCGGGGGCGGCGATCCTGGGCACCGCCGTGTACACGGTCTTCCCACCTCGCAGGGAGAGGAGGCGGACCTCGGCCTGTGCCCGGTCCGGGTTGGCCTTGACCACCCGGGCCGCGGCCCAGCGCGGGTGTCCGGCCACCTGCGCGGCGGCCCGGTCCGCCCCGTGGAAGTCCGGGATCTCGCCGTGTACCGGTCCGGACCTGCCCGCACCGTGTGTGTCGAGCAGGTCCCAGACCCGGTGCCTGAGCCGGTCCTTGGGGGTGGCGGTCCTGGGACGGGTCAAAAGTCCACGTCCTCACCGAACCACGGCTCCGCGATCTCGTCGCGGGTCCCATCGTTGAGGGCGATGTTCAACCACTGGTCGACGTAGTGCTTCAGGACGTCATCGCCGCGGGGCAGCATGTAGCCGTTCTCGAAGTAGTCGAAGGGCTCGTCGGGGTTGACCGCGCAGAGCTCCTCGTACTCGTTGGCGACCCACAGTGTCTCCGAGGCGTCGGTGGTCATGACGTCGGCGTTGCCTGCAACGATCTCGTCGAAGATGGTGTTGTTGTCGTGGCGGATGAGTTCACCCTCGGGGTAGTGCTCCTCCGCGAAGACCTCGTTGGTCCCCCCGCTGGGCATGATGGAGCGCACGCCCGGCTGGTTGATCTGCTCGATCGTCCGGTAGTCGTCGACGTTCTCGCACAGGGTGACGGGCGTCTTCCCGTCCTCCATGGTCGGCGCGGAGAAGTAGACCTGCTGCGCGCGTTCGGTGCTGATCGAGATACCGCCCACCGCGATGTCGCAGTCCGCGAGGAAGTCCTCCATCAGGTCGTCCCAGCTGGTCTGGACCCACTCGATCTCCACACCCATGTCTTCGGCCAGGTCACGTGCCAGGTCGACGTCGATACCGGTGAACTCGTCGTCTTCCGGGTCCAGGTAGGTGAAGGGCTGGTAGTCGCCGGTCGTGCACACACGGAGTGTGCCGCTGTCGAGGACATCGTCGAGTCTGCTCTCCCCCTGAACGGCGTCTCCGGGCTCCTCCCCCTCGTCTGCGCCGGAACAACCCGCGACGAGAAGGGCGGCTGACAGGGCGGCGAGGGCGGTGGTGCGTGCCTTCACGGGACCTCCACGGGGGTCGGTTCCACCGGCGGGCCGGGCGGTGGCCAAGGGTCGGACCCTGGTGTGACGCGGGTCATGCTACACACGTCGGATCCTCCCGTTTTGGCCGCCCCGTCCTCCCCGGTCTCTATCGATGGGCCCTCGGGGGCAGGCACCGCCTCCGTTGGACGCTGCCTGGCCCGCCAACTGTGCTGCGGGTGCGGCTGGGTCCAACTCCAGCCGGTCCCAGGAACGGACGTCCCTCTGGAGCTGCCGGTCGTGGGTGGCGAGCACCACCGCAGCCCCGGTGGCTTCGAGCCCTTCGCTGAGCTCGTCGACGAGGGCGATCGAGAGGTGGTTGGTCGGCTCGTCGAGCAACAGCACGTGCGGCCGGGACGCCAGCGCCAAGGCGAGGTCGAGCCTGCGCTGCTGCCCCATGGACAGGTCGCGCAGCGGCCTGTTGGCATCGGCCGACGAGAGCAGCCCGAGGGAGCTCAGGGAGGCCGTCGCCCCCTCCGGGAGCACCCCCTCGCTGACGAGCCGTCCCATGTGCGCGGCGAACACCTCACGGGCCCGCCGCGCACCGGCGCGCGGCGACTCCTGGGCCAGCAGGCGCACCCGGGCGGTGCGCGCGGTGCGCACGCTCCCCCCGGTCGGGGCGATCCGCCCGGCGAGCACTGCCAGGAGCGTGGACTTGCCCGCACCGTTGGGTCCGGTGACCACCAGCCGCGAACCGGAGTCGAGGTCGAACGTGGCCGGTTCGGTCAGGCGCCCCGCGACGGTGACCTCCTCGGCCCTGAGCAGGGTCACCCCGGGCCGCGTCGGCAGCTCCGGCATGCGGAACCGCATCGGGGGCGGTGGCATGGTGACCGCGTGCGCCTCGAGGTCGTCGCGCCGCCGGTGGACGGAACGGACGAGCCCGGGCGCGCGGGTCGCCCGCTGGTGCTTGCCGGTGCCCTTGTCGGGGCGCCATCCACTGACCAGACGGTTCTGCGCCTCGGACAGGTCCTGGGTGAGACGGGCGTGCTCGGCCCGCTGCTGTTCGTACTCGGCGGCCCAGCGTTCGCGTTCGGCCCGCCGCCCCTCCTGGTACCCGGCGAAACCCCCGCCGTAGACACGGGGACCGCCGTCCCGGCTCGGGTCGAGGTCGAGCATGGTCGTGGCCACGTCCGACAGCAGGGCTCGGTCGTGGCTGACCAGCACCACACCGTTCCGGTGGCCGCGCAGCCGCCTGGTCAGGTAGTCGAGCCCGGCGGCGTCCAGGTGGTTGGTGGGCTCGTCCAAGAGAAGGAAGTCGTGCGATGCGCCCAGGAGGCAGGCGAGTCGGACGCGGTAGCGCTGCCCGACGGACAGCTCCGCCAGCGGCCGCGACCGGTCGGTGACGGCGCCCAGGTTCTCGAGTGCGAGGTCCACGCGGCGGTCGGCGTCCCACGCGTCGAGCACCTCCGCGGTGCGCAGCGCCGCCTCGTACCTCTCCGCGGCCTCGGGATCACCGGAGGCGAGCCCTTCGGCGCCGGCGTCGAGCGCGTCCAGCGCGGTGCGGGCGTCGGCGAGTTCGATGTCGACCAGGTCCCCGACGGTGCGGCCGTCGGTGGCCCGCATCTCCTGCTCGGCGACGCCGAAGGTGCCGATGCGGCGCACGCTCCCGGCGTCGGGTTCGAGCGCCCCGGCCAGGATGTGCAGCAGCGTGGACTTGCCGCGGCCGTTCTCGCCTACGACGCCCCAGCGGGAGCGGGGTGTAACGGTCATGTCGACACCGGACAGGACCGTGCGGCCGCCGCGGTCGATATGGAGGCCGTTCGCGGTGAGTTGGGCTCGCTCTCCGGCGGGCAGGGCGGACTTGGGGTCGAGGGTAGCCAAAGTTCCTCCGAACAGAGCTCCGCCCGGCGGGTTCGCGACGGGTGTGCGGGAGCTCTTCGAGCTGACGGACGGCCCGGATCGGGCCAGTGCATACGTCAGGCACCCGCGGCCACGGTGGCGTGGTGGCGGGCGCTCAGGCTCGAATCAGAGGTACAGAGGTAGATGCACATGGGCATGATACCACCCTGAACAGCGATAACTCCGGTGGAATTCGGCACCGGAAGCAGCGCTCGGACCGAGTAGTCAAAGTTTTTCGCATTACCGTCCTTGACGCGACCACGGCAACACGGAAGCCTCTGACGAACAGCCAGATTCGGGTACGCGACGGTGGCCGCGCCGTCCACCCAGGCACTTCCCCCGCATCCCCCGACCCCCATGTCCCCCCATCACTGAGCACGAGAAGCCCGACGGTGTGAGTGCTGTCCAGTGGTTCCGCGGCCGACCCGACCGTGCCCGCTCTCCGCCGCCGCCCGAACGGTGGCGGCGCCAAGCGTCGCGGACCAACGGCCGACCGGCCCAGTCCGTGCTGAGCAGAAGGATCGGGATGGGACAGTCAGTGATATCGCCCGGCTCGCGGGGTGCCCGCCGGACCGGGATCGTCACCGGTGCGGCCCTCGCGCTGCTGATACCGACAGCCGTACCCACCGTGGCCGAGACCACCGCCGCGGACCTGGAACTGGACGAGACGGCAGTGGTGGAGGTCTTCCTGGAGGACCGCGACGACCTGGACCGGCTCGTCGAACTGGGCGGCGACATCGCCCAGTTGGACCCGGCCGACGAGAACGGCGACGACGACGGATTCGTCGCCCAGGTCGTGATCGCACCCTTCGACACGGACTCCTATGAGGACGCCGGGTTCACCTTCGGTGAGGTGCTCTACACCGAGGCCGACGCGGAAGAGCGCGTCGAAGAGCGCGAGGCGACCATCGCGCGGTTGAACGCCGAGAACGAACCCGAAGGCGGGCCGGGGACCCAGTCCGACACCGACGAACTGGAGATCCTGCGCGCGGACTACTTCGAGGGCCGCGACGGGGACTTCCTGTCCGTGGAGGTCAACTCCAGTTTCGGCCAGGACGAGGACTTCGAGCTCACCGTGGAGCGCGACGCCGGCCCGGGCACGGAGATCGGTGACGGCGGCACGCAGGAGCTGAGTCCCTTCGTCGACGTCGGGGTGTACATGTACCACCGCGGCCAGGACGAGGTGGAGGACCAGCCCGGACGTATCCGGGTCACCAGCCCCAACGGCGGCACCGCCGAGGCGGACGTGACCGAGTGGCTGCCCGATCCAGACGGGCCCGGGGACCCGTTGCCCCACACCGACTTCCTCAACGCGTACATGACCCCGGACGAGCTCTACGACCGGATCCACCAGATCGCGGACGACTACCCCGACATCGCCGAGGTCATCGAACTGCCCAACCAGACCAACGGCTACCGCCGGCACTCGCAGGCGATCCTCGGTGTGGCGATCGACGGCGAGAACGCCGACCGCGGAGTGGTCGTGGAGTCGCTGGACTACGGCCACGAGGGCGGCAACGACATCGTGGTGGACCTGGTCGACCCCTACACGCCCGACGCCGAGCTTTCAGTGGGTGTGGAGGGCGACGAGATCGCCGTCAGCCTGGCCACCGACGGCAGCGGCGCGATCACCACCACCGCAGCGGAGACCGTGGAAGCGATCAATGCCGAGGCCGACGACCTGGTCCGGGCCTTCACCTTCCGCGACAACGCCGGAGACGGGGTGGTGCAGGCCGAAACAGTGCAGGCCAGTGACTTCCTCAACGCCCCGGACGACGTGTCCCGCGACCCGGCGACGGTCTACGCGCTGCGGATCGGCGCCGACCGGGACGGTTCCGGCACCGGTGTACTCGGCTACTCCCAGGAGCACGCACGCGAGTGGCAGACGCCGCTGGTGGCGATCGAGACCGCCGAGCGCCTGGTGCAGAACTACGGCCTACACGACACCACCACCGACCTGGTGGACGAGCTGGACATCTTCCTGATGCCCTCGTTCAACCCCGACGGCGCCAACTACTCATTCTACGACGAGCCGATGCACCGCAAGAACATGACCAACTACTGCGACACCGACGGCCCCCGCGACCAGTGGGCCGTGGAACAGGGCGCGCAGTGGGGCGTGGACAACAACCGCAACTACGGCGAGTACACCCTGTGGGACGGCTACTCCGGGGCCTCCTTCGACTGCACCAGCCAGACCTACGCCGGGCCCGAGGAGGAGGGCCCGCTCTCGCAGCCGGAGAACCAGAACCTGGAGTGGCTGGCCGACACCTACGACAACATCGACTTCTCGATGAACATCCACTCCTCCGGCGACTACTTCATGTGGTCCCCGGGCGCCTACATCGCCGAGGACCGCGAACCCACCCCGAGGCCCACGGCGATGGAGGAGGCCTACTTCTGGCAGTCCTCGGAAAGCATCCTCGGCGCGATCAGGGAGCACCGCGACACGGTGGTGACCCCGGCCCGCACCGGCCCGATCATCGACGTGCTCTACTCCGCGGCGGGCAACTCCGGCGACCACCTCTGGTACGGGCACGACATCTTCGCGTGGAACTTCGAGCTGGGCCAGGAAGGGTTCCAGCCGCCGTGGGAGGAGGCCCACGCCCAGGGCATGGAGTACTCCAACGGGCTGTACAACATGCTGGAGGTGGCCCTGGAGTACCAGGACGACCAGGTCCGGCCGCGCTCCGACGTCTCCCCGCGCGCGGGCGAGCACTCCGGGCCGGTGGAGATCGCCTTCGAGACCACCGAACCCGCGGAGATCCACTACACCCTCGACGGCAGCCGCCCGACCTTCGACTCCCCCAAGCTGGAGCTGACGGGGGTGCGCGGGGACCTGGAGACCCTGCTGATCGAGGAGACCACCACCGTCCACTGGTTCTCCGTGGACATCGCGGGCAACACCGAGGGCAACTACGACCCCGACAGTGACGCCCGCAACCACCGCAGGGGCACCTGGACGATCACGGACTGACGCACTTGTGCGGGTCCCGGGGCGCGGGCGGAGCACCGTCCGCGCCCCGGCATCCGGAAGCGTCACTACATCCTTCCCCAGCGGGGCGAAGCCCCACATCGGGGGTCTGGGGGTCGTCCCCCAGAAGAAACGACGGAACGACCCGGCGAGGCGGCCGAAGGCCCCCGAGCAAGGTCGTTCCGGAGTGGAGTGGGCGCGAAGGGACTCGAACCCCTGGCCTATTGCTTGTAAGGCAATTGCTCTAACCAACTGAGCTACGCGCCCGGTGCGTCGCGAGAGATCATACCGCTTCCGGGAGGTCGTCGCGCCTGAATTATCCGGTCAGGCGCCGGGCCTGGTGGACATACTCGGCGACATCCCTGGGTTCACCGATGGGGGTCTGCACCGACCATCGTACGACGCCCGCGGAGTCGATGAGGAAGGTGCCCCGTCGGGCCACGCCGCGCTGGTCATCGAAGACCCCGTAGGCCTGTGCGGTCGCGCCGTGCGGCCAGAAGTCCGACAGCAGCGCGAACGGGAAGTCCTCGCGGTCGGACCAGGTACGCAGGGCGAAAGTGGAGTCCACGGACACCGCGAGGACGGTGACGCCCAGCTCCTTGAGCTCGGCGTGCTGTTCCTTCAGGTCTGCGAGTTCGCCGGAGCACACGCCGGAGAAGGCCAGCGGGTAGAAGACCACGAGGACGGGGCCGCCGCGGTGGGCGCTCAGGACGGTGTCCTGGCCGTACTGGTCCTGGAGGGCGATCTCGGGCGCGATGGCGCCCACGGTGGGGGTCTCGGTCATACTCGCGTTCGTGTTCGTCGGCACACAGGCCGGAATCGGCGCCCGCCAGTCAGCGGGCGCCCTACAGAGCCGCGCGCCGTGTCCTCCGCGGCGCGCGGCACCGGACGTCTCACCCTGTGCGGGTGCTGACCGTTACCGCTTGGGAACGACCAGGCGGGTACCCGACCAGTCGGCGCCGATGCTGACCGCACTGGTCTGGGACAGCCCAGAGGTGTTGGAAGCCTCGGCGACGTCGTTGGGGGACACGTGTAGCTCACGTCCGGCCTTCGGCGTGAGGACCAGGATGGTCCCGCCGTCGGCGATCAGAGTCACGGTGTCCATCAGGGCGTCGGTGAGGTCGCCTTCCTCATCGGACCGCCACCACAGCAGTGCCGCATCGACGTCCCCGTCGAAATCCTCGTCGACCAGCGCCTCGCCGGTGAGTTCGGCGATGGATGCGCGCAGTCCCTCATCAACGTCGTCGTCGAAGCCGAATTCCTGCACCACCTGACCCGGCTTGAATCCGAGTCGGTCAGCCAAGCCGCGTTCGCTCTGTGCCTGGCCCGCGGTCGCGCTCACGAAAGTTCTCCTCCACAGATGGTTTTTCTCAATCTTGCCTGCACGAAGCAGTTGTCACAACGATGCCGGGCTTCTCGTCGCCCGTCACGTGGGTCCGTAACCATCGCTGATGGCCTAGTTCACACGGTAGTGGCACATCCCGTCAACGCGCGGCCGAACCAGCCACGCTCCGGGTCTTCTCATGCCGAGTCCAGGAAGGACAGGCGTACCTGCCGCTCCGGGTTGTCGATGTTCAGGTCGACGATCGCGATGGACTGCCACGTCCCCAGTTCGAGTCTGCCGGACAGCACCGGCACCGTGGTCTGGGGAGCGACGTACGCCGGCATGACGTGCGAACGCCCGTGGCCCTGGGATCCGTGCTTGTGCCGCCACCGGTCGTCGGCGGGTAGCAGGTCGTCCAGGGAGGCGAGGAGGTCGTCGTCGGACCCCGCGCCCAGCTCGATGATCGCCACACCCGCGGTCGCGTGCGGGACGAAGACGTTGAGCAGGCCGTCACCGCCGCTCCTGGCGACGAAGTCGCCGCACTGTCCGGTGATGTCGGTGATGCTCTCCGATCCGCCGGTGTGCAGCTCGAGGATCTGTGTCCGCATAGCGCCACCATCGCGCAGCCGGGCCCCCGGTGCAACCATCCGCCCTCGACCTGTGGACGACAGGCGGGCCCGAAAGGGTCCATACTCGACGGCAGCATGTGTGAAACTGAAGAAAAGAAGGGGAAAGGGTGACTGTCTCGTTACGTTTGGGGCCGCTGCTGCGGCACGTCGGACCCACCACGGCGACCGTGTGGGTGGAGACGGACGCCCCCTGTGACGTCCGGATCCGCGTGGACGGCGGGGCGGTATCGGCCGCCCCGACCTTCACGGTCCACGGGCACCACTACGCCGTGTGCGAAATCGAGGGCCTGCCCTCCGGTGCCGCGCTCCCCTACGAGGTGTTCCTCGGTGAGGACCGGGTCTGGCCCGAACCCGACAGCCCTCTGCCGCCCAGCGTCCTGCGCACACTGGACTCCGAGGCGCCCACCCGCCTCCTCTACGGGTCCTGCCACACGCCCACCGGCGACACTCCCGAGGGCCTGGTCCGCTACGGCCCCGACATGCTCCGCGCCACCGCCCGTCGACTGGCCCAGGAGGGGATCGAGGGCAAGGGTGCGGACGGCAACCTGGTGCTCCTACTGATCGGCGACCAGGTCTACGCCGACGAGATCCAGGAACCCATGCGCGCCTACCTCCAGCAAGCACGGCTCCGGCAGGTGCGGCGGAGCGACCACGGGGATGACGCCCCCGAGGACGAGGTCGTGCGCTACGACGAGTACGCCGAGCTCTACCGGCAGGCCTGGTCCGACCCCCAGGTCCGGTGGCTGTTGTCGACCGTTCCCACGCTGATGGTCTTCGACGACCACGACATCCGCGACGACTGGAACACCTCCGCCGCCTGGCGGCGCGCCATGGACGAGCACCCGTGGTGGCGCACCAGGGTGACCAGCGGACTCGGCGCGTACTGGGTGTACCAGCACGTGGGAAACCTCTCCCCCGACGCACGTGCTAAGGACCCCCTGTGGGCCGAGCTCCGCGACCACATCGAACGGGACGCCGACGCAGGCGACACCCTCGACTCCTTCGCGTGGCAGGCGCACAGCGAACCCTCCTCCTACCGGTGGAGCCACCGCCACGACGTCGGCGGTGTGCGGATCCTCGTGACGGACACCCGCTGCGCCCGTGCCCTGGGCGAAGGAGACCCCTCTGACGGCTCCCGGTCCATCCTGGGCCCCGAAGGGCACGAGTGGCTCGACGAGCACCTCACCGGCGGCCCGGAACACCTCGTGGTGGCCTCCACAGTCCCAGTGCTGCTACCCCCGTCAGTGCACCACCTGGAGGCCTGGAACGAGGCCGTGTGCGGCGGCGCCTGGGGTTCGGCGGCGCGCGGCCCCGCGGAGAAGCTCAGGCAGGCCCTCGACCTGGAGCACTGGGGCGCCTTCCAGTACTCCTTCCACCGCCTCGCCGACGCGGTGCTGGAGGTGGCCCGAGGCGAGCGCGGCCCGGCACCCGCCACCGTGCTGCTGCTCAGCGGGGACGTCCACTTCTCCTATCTGGCCCGGGCCCGGGCCCGGGCGGGTGAGACGACCTCCCGGGTGACCCAGCTGGTCTCCTCGGCCCTGTGCAACCAGCTCCCGCCGAACTTCCGCCGTGCCGCGGCGCTCTCCGCGAGCTGGCCCTTCCACGCGGCCGGGCGGATCATGACCCGGATGGCCCGGGTACGCCGGAGCCCGCTGGGCTGGCGGATGGCCGAGCGGCCCTACTTCGGCAACACCATCGGGGAGGTGGCCTTCGACGGGCGCGAGGCCGAGGCCCGCTGGTACCACTGCCCCCAGGGCGGCGACGCCGCCCTGCCCGAGGTCCGCCGCCGCGCCCGGGTCTGACCGCTCCAGGGCCACGGCGACCAAGGGAGGCGGGGCCCACGCGGAAAACGCGTCGCTTCCCCACCCCTCACCCTGATAGGACCTATCCCGTCGCACCGTCGAGGTCGAGGGGTGGAGTGCCCGTGGAAAGCGCCGAGCGGTTGCGGCACGTGTGCGCGGCGTCCGGGATCAGGCCGCTCTCCCCGCCCGCCCCGGTAGTGAGCGACTCCAACGACGTCTGGCTGCTGGACCACCCCCGGCTCGGTTCCGTGGTGCTGCGGGTGGGCTGGCGCGGGGACCTGGCCAGAACGGACCGGGAGTCGGCCGTGTGCCGGCACCTGCCCGACGACGTTCCACACCCGGAGGTCCTCGAACACGGCCACCTCGACGCGGGCGGGGCCCGTCTCTCGTACTCGGTGTCACGTCGCCTTCCAGGACGGCCGCTGAGCGAGGCCTGGCCCGTACTCGGGGCGGCGGAGCGCAGCTCGGCGCTGCGGCAGTACGCCGAGGCCCTGCGCGCCCTACACGACTGGAGCCCTCCGACGGAGGTCGCCGACCTGGTGACCACCCGCCCCGCGCTGGTGGAGGGATCTCTCACAGCTTTGATCGGCGCGGACATCGTGCCACTTCCCGTGGACCGGGGTCGGGCGCTGGGAGGGTACGCCGCCCAACTCCCCGGCGCCGACACCGGGCTGGTCACGGAGGCCGTCAAAGCGGTCGAGGAGCTGCGCGCGCTGGAACCGGCCGTGGACGATCCGGCCAGGCACGGGCTCGTCCACGGTGACGGCCACATGGCCAACCTGTGGTGGCACGGGGGCGCTCTGACACTGATGGACTGGGAATGGGTACGTTTCGGGCCGCCCTCTCTTGATCTCCAGGACATGGTGGATCAGGCCGACAACGACGTGCTGACCGGTGGAGGGCCGTATCCCGAGGTGTTGCGCGGACTGGCCGAGCACTACCCCGAACTGTTCGACGCACCCCGGCTCCTAGACCTGCTGCGCCTGTACTCACTCCTGTGCGCCCTGCGGCAGGTGGCCCTCCTCCGACCCTCACGCCCGTGGTCCGAGCTGCCGGTGACCCACTCAGGGCGCCGCCTGAGGCGCCTCCTGGACGGCGGATGGCCCGCCCCGGGCGCCCTACCCGCCTGAACACCGCCGCGGCCTCGTGCCAACACCACCGGGGGCGGCCGGTACCCACGAACGGAAACGTCGTGTCAGCAGGATTTCCCTGCCGCCGCCGACTCCGTAGCTTGGGACCGTGTCCCCCGAAAAGACGCTTGGCCCCGGCCTCCTGTCCCTGCTCTCCCTAGCACTCGCCTATCTGTTGTGGCGAACCCTGGCCGCGGGCTCGTGGTTTCTCGCGAGCGGCACTCTGATGTGGCTCGGTTACGTCCTCATCGTCGTCATGCTGGTCGGCCCACTGCTGTGGCTGGCCGACCGTCGCGCGGCGAGTCACGCACCCGCGCTCGGCCCCGTGTCCGAGAGCTCCGCCCGGATACAGTCAGCACCGCTCGTCGTCGCGGCCCTGGTCCTGCTGGCCGACCTGCTCCTGCTGAACGCGCCGAACCTCGCGGTTCACGCCTCCCTGGAGTTCAACTGGCAGGGCAAGATCGTGGCCCTCGCGGTCATGCTGGTCTTCGTGGCGCTGTGGCCCGGGCTGTCCCGGCGAGGCGTAGGGTTCACGGTTCCGGGATGGGCCGGGTGGTGGCCCGCGCTGCTGGTCACCGGCGCGGCCGCGCTCTTCTGGGCAGCCGCCACCTCCGAGGATCCGCCCCTGAACGTCGCCGCCGAGGCCCTCCTCTTCCAAGCGACCATGCCCAGCCTGGAAGAGGAAGTCGTCTGGCGCGGAATCCTGTGGGCGTTCCTCCTCCAGGCCCTGCCCCACACACGACGGTTCGGAGGCCAGGGGTGGGCGCTGCTCGTCAGCACTCTGGGTTTCGCCCTCATCCACGGGCTGGTGTTGGACGCGCACCTGTCGCTGACGGTGGACGTGCCCCTGTTCGCCTTCTCCGGGATCGCGGGCCTGGCCCTGGGTTGGATCCGGATCCGCTCGGGCAGCATCCTGCCCGCGATGGCGGCGCACAGCGGGATCAACCTGTCCGCCCTCATCGTGCCCGTTCTCCTCAGCTGACCCACCCGAGTGCCCGCTGCCCTGCGGCCAGGAACCGCCTCGGCGGCGCCGAGGCACCGCCGGGGCGATCAGGGTTTGTTGGAGTGCGGTCGACGGTTGGACTGGCCGCCACGCCGTCTCTGGCGTACGCCCAGGCCGAGCGCGCCACCCCGTTCCAGGATCTGGCGGGCGGCCCGGTTCACCGAGCCCTGGGGGCCGGTGGCCGTGGACGGTGCGCCCTCGGTCCCGAGCGGCTCGGGCTTGCGGATGAGCGCGGTGGGCTCGTTGTCCTGGTCCGCGTTCTCCTCCGGCAGCGCCTGGAGCTTGCGGGTGCGTTCGAGCGAGGGCTCCGCGTCCGGTGCGGGCTCGTCCGCTGGCGCCGAGGCCTCGGTCGGGTTGGCCTTCTCCTCCCGGACGGCTTCCTTCCACGCCTTTTCCTGCTGCTGGTCCTGCTCCTTCTGCTGGGCCAGGCGCCGGGCGCGGTCGGCCTTCCAGGAGCGGTAGGAGCGGGCCAGCGGAGTGGCGATCGGCCACGTGACCTTGGCCGGACGGGAGAGCGCGTGCCACAGGTAGGCCGTGGTGCCCCAGGCCTCCATGGCACGTCGTGCCCTGGTGATGGTGAAGAAGGTGGGCATGGCCATCAGCAGCTGCGGCCAGGCCAGAGCCAGCGAGGCGAACAGCGGATACATGCCGCCGCCGATGAGCGCGGCGGACGCGCCGATGACCATCGGCACCAGCGACAGCGCCACCCGCAGCTGGGTGAACTGCCGGAAGCGGTGCAGGGAGCGGCGGGCCGAGACCGGCGGGGCGAGCCCCTCCGGCAGCGGTGTGGGCTGCACGATCATCGCGAGCAGCAGTGTGCCCACTCCGACACTCGCGGCCAGCAGGATCGTCCACCCGGCGGCGGAGAACGCCCCGCCCACCAGGAGGTAGACCAGCCCTATGACCGGGATCGGTGCGGGAAGCCAGAACAGCACGCGTCTGCGCAGTTCGCCTTCCTGCGTGGGCTGAAGTACGAAATCGATCACCGGGCGTAGTATCCGGAACCTCTTCCTCGGTCGCTCGACCACAGCGTTGGACCCCCCAAGAACGTCGTGACGGGGCGGTGCGGGGAGCGACGCCCGAGGGTTTTCGTCGCCTCACGGCTCCACCAGCACACTGCCCGTATCAAAGCTATCTCTTCTCGCGTGGTCCCCGGGCGCACACGGTCAGTCACAGACATACCCGACGCTGGTGAAACTTCCATAAGAGAGCCGATATGACAGGCAACGATCAGGTTACGAAGCGCCTGAGATCCTCGCCACTCCCACGGTGATACCGCCCATCCGGGTCATCCGTCTCGGGTTTCGGACAACCTGCCCAGCGCCACCGCCACGCGGAGCACGAACGAACCGCGCCCGTCCGAGGGGATGTGTCCGGTGAGCTCCGAGATTCGACTGAGGCGGTAGCGCACGGTGTTCGGATGCACGAAGAGCATGCGCGCTGTCGCTTCCAAGGACGACGCGTGTTCGAGGTACACGGACAGCGTGTCCAGGAGGGGGGAACCCGCACCGCGCAACGGCAGGTACACCTCCGTCACGAGCTGTTTCCGGGCTTCGGTGTCACCCTCCAAGGCGCGTTCGGGCAGGAGGTCGTCCGCGAGTACCGGCCTTGGCGCGTCGGGCCAGGCCACGGCTGACCGCAGCCCCCGTACGGCCGCCCGCACGGAGGCCCCCGCGGAGTGCAGGTCGGCCACCACCGGCCCCACCACTACGGGACCCGGGCCGAACAGGCCGGCGAGAGGCTCAGCGGCGGCGGCCGGAAGGTCGTCGGGTGGATAGCGGTCGCCCACCCCGACCACCACGATCACCTGGCGCCCCTGCATTCCGGCGATGACGTCGTGGCGCAGGCGCCGGGCCGCGGAGCGCAGGTCGTCCATGACCTTGTTTCCGTTCTCCTCGCCCGCCTCGCCGGCCAGCGCCAGCACGGAGGTGTGGGACCAGCCCAGCGCCGAGCCCCATGACTGCAGGCCGTCCTCCCGGTCGCCGTTCAGCAGCGCGTCGACGACCATCGCCTCCAACCGCGCGTCCCAGGCGCCGCGGGACTCGGCGGCACGGGCGTAGACCTTGGCTGAGCTGAAGGCCACTTCGCGGGTGTAGCGGAGCATGGCCTCGCGGAGCTGCTGCTCTCCGCCGGGCGCGGCGAGGTCCTCGACCTGGTTCTCGACCACCTCGATGACCACGCGGATCATGTCGACGGTCTGCTGCAGGGAGACCGAGCGGGTGAGTTCGCGGGGTGCGGTGCCGAAGACCTCCACCGTGATCGCCGGACGGCCCCGACCCGGGTCGCGGAACCAGTCCACGAAGGCGGCGACCCCGGACTGGGCCACCAGCCCGATCCACGAACGGTCCTGCGCCGACATCCGGCGGAACCAGCCGAGCCGCTCCTCCATACGGCTGACGGCCGCGGTGCCCAGCACTCCCATGGAGCGTTCAAGGCGGCGGACGGTCTCGGCGCGGATCAGGTCCTCAGGGCTGTCGGCCCCGGTGGGCGCGGCCGCGTCGTCCTCGGTCGGTTGGGGTTCGGTGCTCACTCTTCTAGGTTCGCATCCCCACCTCCCCCGCTGAGGACCCGCCACCCCGCTCCTGGGTCCGTTCCCCGGTCAATGCGCCTGGGTCCACTGTCTCTCAGCGGTCGCCGCAGCCGTGGTCAACCGTCCTCGCGGGGGCACCCTGGGCGATGGATCCGGGCCTACGCGTACCGTCAGAGAGTGATCTCCTCCACCCGTTCAGGGCTTCGGGACACATTGCGGACAGCTTTTTGTGGGGTACCTACAAACGACGTCCCGGCAACTTCGTGTCTCTCCCCATCCAACTGGTGATCTCCTACAGGGCAAGGTTGTTGTTGTGCTTGTAATCGTTGCTCCCGGCCAAGGTGCCCAGGTTCCCGGTTTCCTCTCCCCGTGGCTCGAACTCCCCGGCATCGCCGAGACGTTCGCCTCGTGGTCCGAGGTGACCGGCCTCGACCTGGTGCGCTACGGCACCACAGCGGACGCGGAAGAGATCCGTGACACCGCCGTCGCCCAACCCCTGCTGGTGGGCGCCGGCCTCGCGGCGGCTTCCGCCATGCTCGGCTCGCTCTCCAGCCCCGAGTCCCCGCTGCCCGTCGAACCCTCGCTCGTGGACGCCGTCGCGGGCCACAGCGTCGGTGAGTTCACCGCCGCGGCGCTCGCCGGCGTGCTCTCCCCCCACGCCGCGATGGCGCTGGTCGCCGAACGCGGTCGGGGGATGGCCGACGCCGCCGCCCAGACCGGGACCGGTATGACCGCGGTCCTCGGCGGCAAGCGCGAGGAAGTCCTGGCCGCCGTCGAGGCGGCCGGGCTGACCCCGGCCAACGACAACGGCTCCGGCCAGGTCGTGGCCGCCGGCACCATGGAACAGCTGGCCGCCTTCGCCGAGAACCCGCCCGAGCGCGCCAGGTTGCGCCCCCTGCCCGTCGCCGGAGCCTTCCACACCGTGCACATGGCCCCGGCCGTGGAGCGGGTGCGGGCCGCCGCCCAGGACCTGACGACCGGCGACCCCTCGGTGCGTCTGCTGTCCAACAACGACGGCGCCGTGGTGGACACCGGTGCCGAGTACCTGGACCGCTTGGTCGCCCAGATCTCCTCGCCGGTGCGCTGGGACGCGTGCACGCAGACGCTCGCCGACCTCGGCGTCACCGGACTCATCGAGTTGACCCCGGCGGGCACGCTCACCGGCCTGGCCAAGCGCGCACTGCGCGGTGTCGAGCTCCTCGCGGTGAAGACCCCCGACGACCTCGAGCGCGCAGGCGCCCTCATCAAGGAGCACGCGGGCACCCCCTCCTCCGCGAGCTCCCAGCGGGAAGGGTGACCATGTTCAACTCCCCGAGCACGCTCGGCGGCGCCGCGATCCGCTCCTTCGGCGAGTACCAGCCCTCCCAGGTCGTGACCAACGCCGACCTGGAAGCCCGCGTCGACACCACCGACGAGTGGATCCAGAGCCGCGTGGGCATCAAGGAGCGCCGCATCGCGGGCCCCGACGACACCGTGGTGAGCATGTCCGTGGCAGCCGGGGGCAAGGCCCTGGCCACCAGCGGGCTCTCCCCCGAGGACATCGACCTGGTGATCGTGGCCACCTGCACCGCGCAGGAGCAGATCCCCAACGCCGCGGCCACCGTCGCCGCCAAGCTGGGCATCGTCGCCCCCGGCGCCTTCGACGTCAACGCCGCCTGCGCGGGGTTCTGCTACGCCTTGGGACTGGCCTCGGACTCCGTCCGCGTCGGCAGCTCACAGAACGTCCTGGTCATCGGGGCAGAGAAGCTCACCGACTGGGTGGACTGGGAGGACCGGTCCACCTGCGTGATCTTCGCCGACGGAGCCGGGGCCGCCGTGGTCTCGGCCTCCGAGGACCACGGCATCGGACCGATCGTGTGGGGTTCCTCCGGGGACCGCGCCGACAAGATCTACCTGCGTGAGGGCAAGTACCTGTACCAGGAGGGCCAGGCCGTCTTCCGGTGGACCACCACCGAGCTGCACCGGGTGGCCCTGGAGGCTCTGGAGCGGGCGGGCGTGGAGCCCGCCGAGCTCACCGCCTTCGTACCCCACCAGGCCAACCTGCGGATCGTCGAGTCCATCGCGCGCAAGCTGGGGGCACCCCAGGCACTTGTGGCCCGCGATATCGTCACCGCTGGCAACACCTCCTCAGCCTCGATCCCTCTCGCGCTCTCGCGCATGGTCGAGCGAGGAGAACTGCCGTCGGGGAGCACCGTGCTCACCCTGGGATTCGGTGCGGGTTTGGTCTACGCCGCACAGGTGATCCGCATCCCCTGAACCAGATCCAGGAACCGAGCACGGTTCCGCCCGCCCCGAACGGGGCGGTTTGCCCGACACCACAATCGTCAATCAAGGAGATACAAGACATGGCTCACAGCGAGCAGGAGATCCTGGCCGGCCTCGGCGAGATCATCGAGGAGATCGTCGGCACCGAGCCTTCCGAGGTCACGCCTGAGAAGAGCTTCGTGGACGACCTGGACATCGACTCGCTGTCCATGGTGGAGATCGCCGTCGCCGCGCAGGACAAGTTCGGCGTGGAGATCCCCGATGACCAGCTCAAGGACCTCAAGACGGTCCAGGACGTCATCAACTTCATCCAGAAGTAGGCCTGTGGGGCCGCCGGATCGGGTCCCCGTTCCGGCGGCCCGCCCGTCCGCACCATGGACGCCCAGACCAACAATCCCGCCACCCCCGGCGCACAGAGTCGGGAACGACCCACGAGAAGGGCGATTGGATCATGTCCAAGACCGATGTCGTCGTCACCGGCCTCGGCGCCACCACCCCCCTCGGGGGTGACGTCGCGACCACATGGTCCGCGCTCCTCGACGGCCGCTCCGGTATCAGCATGCTGCCGGAGGACTGGCACGAGAAGCTTCCGGTGCACTTCGCCGGGCAGGTGGCGCAGGAGCCCTCCGAGAAGCTGCCGCGCCCGCGGCTGCGCCGCCTGGACCGGACCCAGCAGTTCGCCCTCATCGCCGCGCAGGAGGCATGGGACCACGCGGGCGCCCCGGAGATCGACCCCGTCCGCCTCGGGGTGGTGGTCTCCAGCGGAATCGGCGGCATCCTCACCATCTTGGAGCAGTACGACACCTTCCGTGAGAAGGGCTGGAAGCGGGTCTCGCCGTTCACCGTGCCCATGCTCATGCCCAACAGCCCGGCGGCGGCCGTCGCCCTGGAGTTCACCGCGCGTGCCGGTGCCCACGCACCGGTCAGCGCCTGCGCCTCCAGCGCCGAGGCCATCGGCAACGCCATGGACATGATCCGCGCAGGTCGGGCCGACATCGTGATCGCGGGAGGCACCGAAGCCGCGATCCACCCGCTGAACATCGCGTCCTTCGCCTCCATGCGCGCCCTGTCCACGCGCAACGACGACCCGAAGGGGGCCTCCCGCCCCTGGGACGCCGAGCGCGACGGCTTCGTCATGGGCGAGGGCGCCGGCATCGTGATCCTGGAATCGGCCGAGCACGCCGCCAAGCGCGGCGCCAAGGTATACGCCCGCGCCGCGGGTTCCGGTTACACCGATGACGCCCACGACATCGTCATGCCCGACCCCGAGGGCGCCGGCCAGGCGCGCGCCATCCACCAGGCGCTGGCCGACGGCGACCTCAAGCCCAGCGACATCGCGCACGTCAACGCGCACGCCACGTCCACCCCCGCCGGAGACGTCGGGGAGACCCGGGCGATCCGCGCGGCCCTGGGCGACGCCGCGGCCGACCAGGTCGCCGTGACCTCCACCAAGTCCATGACCGGCCATCTCCTGGGCGGCGCGGGCGCGGTGGAGTCGATCGCGACGATCCTGGCACTGCACGAGGGCCGGATCCCGCCGACCATCAACATCGAAGAACTCGACCCCGAGGTGGCCGTGGACATCGTCCGCGACAAGCCGCGGGAGCTGCCGGACGGTGACATCGCCGCCATCAACGAGTCCTTCGGGTTCGGCGGCCACAACATCGCCCTGGCCTTCCGCCGCGCCTGAGAACCCGCCCCGGAGCACACCGCGGCCTCGGAGGCCTCCCTGCGGCCCCGCAGCTCCCGAACGGCCCCCACCGCGTGTGGGGGCCGTTCGCGTGCGCGGGGAGCGGTGCACGAGGGTGAATGTGTGGAAGCGCTGAGGCCCGGGCCGTTCGCGTGCGCGGGGAGCGGTGCGCTCAACACACCGTGAAGGTGTGTTGAACATCGGTGGACGGGTCTTCAGGTCAGCGCTCCCCGCGCGCCACCATGGAACGCGTGTCCACCCCGTATCCCCAGCAAACACACCCGGCCGTCGGCGCGGACGAACACGCGCCGCGTCCACGCCGGGGCCCGTCCTTCCGTCCCGTCGTGGACCTGGACTCCGGTGCCGTCGTGGCAGTGGAGGTCGTCGCCCCCGTCCCGGAAGGCATGGGCCGCCCGGGGGGACGTGGTCACGGAGCCGCGCTCGCGGCGGAGTGGCTGGCCTCCCTGGTGCGTGCCGGAGGCGGGGCCGAGAGCCTGCTCCCGCTGGTCCTACCGCTGCCCGCCGCCGTCCTCGCCGAAGGGGCGGACCTTCCGACGCTGGTCGAGAGCGCGCTGCGCCGTACGGGACGACGACCGCGCGACGTCACCCTCATGCTCTCACCCGACTTGGTGGACCTGCCCAGGTCCACCGTGCTCGCGGGCGTCGCGGACCTGCGCGCGGTCGGGTTCCGGTGCGGTTTCGGAACCGCGACGGCCCGGCCGGACATGGTGGTGGAAGCCGCCCCCTTCCTGAGCCGTTTGGACCCCGCACTCGTGTCGGGTATCGACGGCGACCACCGCCACCGGGGGATCGTCGAAGGGCTGGCCCGGGTCGGTCGGAGCAGCGGTGTGTACGCGCTGGCCACGGGGGTGACCCGGGGTGCGGAGATCGTCTGCTTGCGCCAGTGCGGTGTGCGGCTGGGCAGTGGCGCGTTCTTCGCCGAACCGCACTGGCGCCCCGGGGAGAAGGTGACGGCGGTACCAGAGCCGACCGCCGCCGCCCTGGACGACGCCGACACCGGCCCTCGGGTCACCGAGTTCATGGTGCCGCCGGTGGACTTCGACGCCGAGTCCACCGGGGACCAAATACTGGAGGCCTTCACCGGGGACACCGCCCTCAACAGCGTGGTGCTCATCGACCACCGGGAGCGCCCGATCGGCGTGATCGACCGGACCAGGTTCCTTCTGTCGGTGACGGGGCGCTACGGACACGCGCTGCACGCCAAACGCCCGGCGCTGCGCCTTGCCGAGTCACCGCGGACGGTTCCGGCGTGGATGTCGGCGATCTCGGCGCTGCGCGTGGCCGGACAGGACCGCGAGCGCGTCTACGACGACCTGATCGTGACCAACCCGTACGGCCAGTGCATGGGGGTCGTGCACGTCAGCGACCTCATCCAGTCCCTGTCCCGGCATTGACGCCCCTGCCCCGGCAGCACCCCCGCCTCCGGCGCGCCTCGGAACACGAAGCGGGCCCGTACCGGAACGGCTCCGGTGCGGGGCCCGACGGGGTCCTCGAAGACGGTGCCTCCCGGCTCAGCGCAGGGGTTCGGGGCCCTTCGTGCCCGAGGGGCTGCTGGTCGGGGGCGTGTCGTCCGCGGCGTAGTCGTTGTAGTGCGTGTCCGCACCGACCTCCCGCAGCTGCTGGCGGAGGGCCGCGCGGGTCTCCTCGTCGTGCAGGTAGTCCAGCTTCGGACGCCGGGCCATCCGGCCGTCACCGGAGGAGCGGCCCATCGCCCGGCGGCGCAGCCACGGGACGAGGTACTGACGGGCCCAACGGCGGTTCTCACGGCGACGCAGGATCCGCGGGAGCTGCTGGGGCGGAGTCGCCCAGGGGTCGGCCCACGATTCCCGCGGGCCCATCGGGTGGCCGATCAGGTCGGCCACCCGGGCGGCGACGATCTGGTGTCCGGCACCGTTGAGGTGCAGCCGGTCGTCGCTCCAGGCACGCGGGTCATTGAGGGCGTTGAGCGCCCACAGGTCGACGATCTCGGTACCGGTCCGTTCGGCCACGGCGCGCATGTGCATGCTGAAAACGGCGATGCGGCCGCGGTAGAGGCGCAGGACGGGGATCCACCCGGTGTCGTGTCCGGCGAGGATCACGACCCGGATTCCGGCGTCGCGCAGCTGCCGCACCCCCCACTCGAACTTCTCGGCCAGCGCGTCCAGGTCGCCCCCGGGGCGCAGGACGTCGTTGCCTCCGGCGAGAACGGTCACCAGGTCCGGCTTCCACTCGAGAACCTGTTCGAGCTGTTCACCGAAGATGTGCTTCATCCTGCGTCCGCGCACACCGAGGTTGGCGTAGCGGAAGTCCGGCGAGAGCGTACCGAGGTGCTCCGCAAAGCGATCCGCGAAACCCCGGTATTCGCCACCCGGGCCACTGTCGTCCTCCATCCCCTCCGTGATGCTGTCGCCGATCGCCACGTAGGACCGGATCAGTTCCGGCCCGGCCGCGGGCGCGGCGGCTGGGGGATTCATCTCAAGGTCTGTCACGTCAACCAATCATCCGGATCGACCGTCCCGAGCCTGCCATGCGCCGGGGTGCGCGGGAACGGAAGTCTTGGCGGGCCGCGGCGGGCCGCGGTCCCGTGAATGTCCGAGCACCGTCGGCCCCGGGGCGGGCCGCGCTGCGACCACCCGGCCGAAGGGCGCTCGGGCGAGGACAGTGCCCTCCAAGCATACCCGTGACCGGCTCCCGCGCGCCGGACTTGGTGGTGTCCCGACACTCCGGATTCACCCACCCGTCGTCCCCCCGCACAGCACAGCCGTTCCGCCGGGCTCGAGGCGAAACACGAAGGGCACACGGGACGAACAACGCCCGGGGGTCGCGTGACGAGCCGCATGCCCACTATGCGGTAGATCACATCTGTTTCCACTCACATCTCCTGAATCCCTCAGTCACCGCCATCACACCCTGTGCTCACACCCCTGAACCGGTGGACCAGGACGGCCTGGGGCTACCCATGTGGCCCCCAGCCACGTACGATCTCGGAGAAGTGCTCACGGCACCTCTGCCCCTCGGCTCGCCGCACCCCCGTGCGGAACAGGCCGAGCCGGATTCCGACCCGTCCCCCTCCGGGTCCAGGGCGCGTACTGTAGAGCACCGAACCGAAGGCCCGTGCGGTTCCTCCCCAATTCACGTGCAGACACCAGGAGGTCGAGGTCCCCAGCGGATGAACGCCGTCTCTCCGATCTGCCTCGTCGACCTCGCTCCCGCCCTGCGGTGGTCGAGGTCGCCGGACGTGGCACCCCTGCTCCACCATGACCGCCTGATCGACGGCTGGTGGCACTCGCTGCCGGTCGCCCGTGTCCTGGACATCGCGGGACCGCCGTGGCTGGCCAACGGACTGGCCCGCCTGGCGGTGGAACAGTGGGGACACGTGCCCCTCGCGGAGTTCCTGCCGAGCCTGCGCACCCAGCCGGTGGACTGCGCAGAGCTTTCCGAGCCCGTCCGCGGCGCCGTGGTCGCCACCGCCGGCGACTGGGAGCGCCTCATCAGCGCCTCGCCCCAGGACCTGTGCGAATGGCACCTTCAGGGCTGCGGAGTCCTCGACATCGTGAGCACGGTCTCCTGGCGGGCGCTTCAGCCCTGCTGCGAGCTCCCCACGGGCCCCACCCCCTCGCCCGCACTGATGTTGGAAGCCGTGCGCACCATCGCGCACTGGCTCCCCGAATCGGCACCCGAACACGTGCGCAACGCGCTCGACTACCTCAACAGCGCCTCTGGCGCGAGCTGTACAGCCGAGGCCTCCCAGGACGGCGCGGCCGAACCGGCACCGCCCCAGACCCCGGCTACCCGAGCTATCCGGACCCTTCGGGCGCTGCGCGCCCAGAGGGACCAGGAGCTGCATTCACCGCAGCCGACCCAGCCCGACAGGGGGTCGTCCCCCGAGACCCCGCACGAGCCCGCCGCGGGCGGCATGGTCAGCTCCGCGGCGATGCTGCCCGATTCGGCCATGGTCCCGGGCGGAGAGGAACAGCAGGCCACCGGGACCGACGGCGTGGGCGACCTGCGCTCCCAGTTCCGCAGTTCCCTTCTCGGCCCCGGCCGCACTCTGCGCCGCCCCAGCTTCAGCAGGCCCAAGGCGCCGCGCGCAGAACAGGCCGACGAGCACCCCGCCGCACCCGTTCTCGGGCAGCACCCCCTGGTGGACCAGGTCGAGGAGATGTTCCGTTCCTGGCCCGACCTGGAACGCACGGTGGCCGCCGAACGGCTCTTCGCCACCGACCCCATCAGCATCCGCGTGCTGTCGGAGCAGATCGCGGTGGACGTCACCGACATCCGCGGCGCGCAGCGCAAGGTGGAGGAGCGCCTCCTGCGCTGGCTGGGTTCCCCCGAGGGCGCGGCCATCACCAAGCACCTGCGCGAGCTCTCCGAGCAGCTCGGTTCGGCGACCACGATCGACCGGCTCATCAACGCGCACCCGGACCACCCGGCGGACGTCCCCACGTTGAACACCCCGCTGTGGCGCGTGATCATCACCCTGTTCACCGACCGGCGCATGCACAACGGCTGGCTCATCGCGGACGACCCGAACCGGTTGCGCTGGCAGACCCGTGAACTTCTGGGTGACGCGCCCAACCTCACCGAAGCGGGGATCCGGCTGGGCCGGATCGGCATCCGCCAGCAGGACCTGCGCGCCTGGCTGCTGAGCACCCCCGGGGTGAGTCTGCGCGACGGATACGTGTTCGTGGACCAGACCATCCCCATGGAGGCACCCGGCGGGCACTCCCCCGACACTCCGGGGGGCGCCACGACCGAGAACGGGCTCCCGATCCGCCGTCGGCCCGACGGGCAGCACTCATCGGCCCCCACGGACCCGCCCCCCAACCGGCCCGAGCAGGAATACCAGCAGAGACCCGGACCGGACCAGGGATCCTTCCAGCCAGGTCACGGCGCTCCCCCGATGCCGCAGCAGCAGCCGCAGCAGGGCCCGGGGCCTGCCCCTGCGGTGGCGCACAGCGCACCCGGCCACCCCGGGGCGAGCGACCCGGCCATGTCGGCCCGATGCTTCCGCGCCCCCGACGGGCGCTGGTGGCACCGCATCGACATCACCGCCGACCACCTCAACGGCGCCCCCGTAGCAGTGCCCACCGGCTACGCGACCCACTTGGGCCTGCAGCCCGGACGCCTACTGTGCCTCACGGCGCCCGGCGCCGACCTGCTGGTGCTCGTCTGGCGCGACCAGCCGGCCTTCGACTCCCTGCGTCCGCTGCTTCGCCGTCAGGCCGCACAGCCGGGAGACCGGGTGTTCATCACCGTCTCCGGCGACCGCCTGGACGCGCGCAAGCTCCCCTCCGGGGACCTGAGCGGGTACCCGCCCGCGGCCAGGGCACTGCATCTGATCGGTTACACCGCCCCGGCCGCCACGGACGAGGCGCTCAAGATCATGTCCCGGCGGATCACCGACAACGGCGACGAGTCGCTCGCCGATCCCCAAGCCCTGCTGGACATGCTGGCCCTGCGCGGGGACGACGACATCGCCGGAGAGCTGCGCGCGGGCATGTTCGCCACCCACTAGCCCGCCGCCCGCCTGCTGCCGCACCATCGCACACAGCTCATGACTAGGCCCCCGGATCCCGGGGGCCTAGTCGTGTGCGCGGGCCGGGTCGGAGTGCCGTTTCTGCTTCTGCGTATCGGGGGATGCCAAATCCACATGGAAGATGTAGGTTAGGCTTACCTAATAGATTTGAGGTGGTCCTCCTGCATCCGCCACAGCACACGCCCTCCCCCGCCGAGCGGGCGCGCTCCGTCCTGTCCCGCCCCAACCCCGCCACGGTCACGACCGCGGAGCTCTCGCTCCACCTCACCGGTGCCGCCTGCCACACCGGAGCCGATGACGAGGTCACCCTGCTGGTACCCGACCAGCACCGCGTTCTGGCCGAGATCGGCAGCGGGGACCTGGAGGCGACCGTCGAGTTCACCGACACCGCACCGGTCGACCTTCGGGACCCCACGCGTTCCCTGCTCTGGATCAGCGGGACTCTGTGCGTCCTCCCCCTCCCGGAGGCCCGGGCCCGCTCCCTCGACGTCCTGGACGACGACCCCGACGAACGCCTGCTCGACCTCGGACACGGCCGCACGATGGTCTCGCTGACCCCCTACCTGCTGGTCCACTCCGACCAGGAGGGCTGCCACCTGCTGCACCCCGGCGAGTTCTCGGAGGCCGCCCCGGACCCCTTCGGCCGTTGGGAGGGGCCGTGGCTGCGCCACCTGGAACAGGACCACCCCGACGTCCTCTGGGCCCTGGTCACCCGCTGCGCCGCACCACTGCCCCAGGGCCGCCCGCGACCGCTCGGAGTCGACCGCTACGGCCTGCGCCTGCGCCTGGAGGGCCCCGGCGGCGACCACGACGTCCGCATTCCCTTCCGCAGGCCCGCCCGGGCCCCCCAGGACGTCGCCGCCGAGATCCAGGACATGGCCGGGCTCCACCACCGCTGCTGACCAGGGTGTACTCGTGCACCCCTAATGGGCGGGCGGGACGCTCTCCGCGTACGAGGCCAGGCCGAACCCGACGATGAGGAGCACGGCCAGGTAGACCGACTGGACCCTGACGAGGATGCTGCGCACGCGGCTCTGCCGAAGCGAGCACACCAGCCCGAAGTGGCACAGACTCACGACGATGCCGCACAGCGCCACCGCCAGCATCGTCCAGAGTGCGACAGGCATGACCCAGAGGGGCAGGCCGGACATCCCTATGGAGATCAGGGCGCCGACGAAGGCAAAGAACACGGAGAGGGCCGCCGGCACGGCCAGGAGCAGCCACACGACGATGAGCCCGGCGGAGGTCCGCTCACCCGGTTCCGCCGAGGTGAAGGTGGGGAGGTCGGCCTGGCTGCTGGGGGAGGATTCGTGGAGTGTCATGGCACCAGCATCCTCGGACGAGGCGGCCAGCACATCAGTACCCGTACTCAGTTGACCGGGCCCGGCCGCCGCTACTGACCGGGACTTAGGCCTGAATCCCTACGTGGAGACCGGGAACTGGTTCGCGTACTGGATCAGGGCCCACCCGATGACGAAGAACAGGGGGACGTACACCGACTGGAGCGTGAGGAGCAACTTGCGCGCGCGGCTCCGCCGGAGCGAGCACACCAGGCCGAAGTGCCACAGGCTCAGGGGGATACCGAACAGCGCCAGGAACAGCATCGAGAAGATCGCGAGCGCACCGACCCCACTCGGAACCTCGGTCATCGCCGCTGAGAGCGCGACGCCTCCGAAGATGTACAACCCTAGGAAGACCACCGGCACGGCCACGAGAAGCCACAGCACGATGAACCAGGGCGAGGTCCTGTCCCCCGTTCCCACCTGAGCCTGGTAGGCGTGGTGTGCCTGGTAGGGCGCCGCGGCCGGGCTGTTGGGGAAGGATTCGTGAGGTCTCATGGGAACAGCGTCCCCGGTGAAGGCGGCCAGCACATCAGTACCCGTACTCAGTTGGCCGGGTCCGGCCAGCAGCGCGCCCGTTCATGCGGGATCGGCCATCCCGCGTCCGCCCCACCCGTCGGTACCGGGCCCGGCCACACGAAAGGGCCGGACCACTGGAATCCCTCCAGGGCCCGGCCCGTACGCACGTCACATCAGATCAGACGTTGAAGCCCAGCATGCGCAGCTGGTCCCGACCGTCGTCGGTGATCTTGTCCGGACCCCACGGCGGCATCCAGACCCAATTAATCTTGACCTCGCGCTCGAACTCCTCGAGGGCGCTGTTGGTCTGGTCCTCGATCACGTCGGTCAGCGGGCAGGCCGCGCTGGTCAGGGTCATGTCCAGGGTGATCGACTCGTCGTCGTGGTTCACCCCGTACAGCAGACCCAGGTCAACGATGTTGATGCCCAGCTCGGGGTCGATGACGTCCTTGAGCGCCTCACCGATCTCCTCGGCCAGCGCCTCCTGCTCAGGGGTGAGCGGAGCCGCTTCAGGCTTCTCAACCGTCTCGGTCGTCGTGCTCTCGTTGTCGCTCATTCAGGCGCCTTCCTTCTCCAAGGACTGCGACACCGCGTCCTTCCAAGCCATCCACCCCAGTAGGGCGCACTTGATCCGAGCCGGGTACTTGGACACGCCGACGAACGCCACGGCGTCCTCCAGCACGTCCTCGTCGGGCTCGCCTTGCCCCCTGGACTGCATCAGCTCGGTGAACGCGTCCAGGGTCGTCATACCCTCAGCCACCGTCTTGCCGATGAGCAGTTCGGTGAGCACCGAGGTGCTGGCCTGGCTGATCGAGCAGCCCATCCCATCGTAGGAGACGTCGCTGACGACCGCCTTCTCGTCCAGCTCCGAACCTGTGGCGGGGGTCAACGTGACCCGGAGCGTCACCTCGTCCCCGCAGGTGGGGTTGATGTGGTGTGCCTCGGCGTTGTGCGGATCCCGCAGCCCCTTGTGGTGCGGGTTCCGGTAGTGGTCCAGGATGATTTCCTGGTACATCGCGTCCAACTGCATGGTCAGGCAGAATCCTCGTACTAGAGCCCAGGGCGTTCGAAGAACTTCTGGGCGGCCCGGATGGCCTCCACGAGCGCGTCCACGTCCTCGAAGGTGTTGTACAGGTAGAAGGACGCGCGCGTGGTCGCGACGATACCGAGCTTGCGGTGCAACGGCCAGGCACAGTGGTGGCCCACCCGGACCTCGACACCCTTGTCGTCCAGGACCTGGCCCAGGTCGTGCGGGTGGATGTCGTCCACGACGAACGACACCGCCCCTCCCCGGTCCACTGCCTCGGTCGGGCCCACGATCCGCACACCCTCGATCGCGCCCACGTGCTTGAGGGCGTATTCGGTGAGTGCGTGCTCGTGCGCGGCGACCCGGTCCATGCCCACCTTCGACAGGTAGTCACAGGCCGCGGCCAGACCGACGGCCTGCGGAGCCATCGGCACACCAGCCTCGAAGCGCTGCGGCGGGTCCGCCCACGTGGAGTGGCTCATGTGCACCACGCCGATCATGGATCCGCCACTGATGAACGGCGGCATGGCGGCGAGCAGCTCCCGGCGCCCCCAGAGCACCCCGATCCCGTTGGGACCGAGCATCTTGTGCCCCGAGAAGGCCAGGAAGTCGACGTCCAGTGCGGCGACGTCGACCGGCATGTGCGGCACCGACTGGCAGGCGTCCAGCAGCACCATCGCGCCGACCGCCCGGGCCCGGGCGGTGATCGTGTCGACCGGGTTCACGGTGCCGAGCACGTTGGACTGGTGCGCGAAGGCCACCAGCTTGGTGCGCTCGTTGACCAGCTCCTCGATGTCCGACAGGTCCAGACGACCCTCGTCGGTCACCGGGAACCAGCGGAGCGTCGCACCGGTGCGCTGGCAGAGCTGCTGCCAGGGCACCAGGTTGGCGTGGTGCTCCATCTCGGTGACGACGATCTCGTCGCCCGGACCCACCTGGAAACCGCTCAGCGCCTGTTCCGCGGTGGCCGCGTTGCTCATCGCGTACGCGACCAGGTTCACCGCCTCGGTGGCGTTCTTGGTGAACACCACCTCGTCGGAGTCGGCGCCGATGAATCGGGCGATGGTCTCCCGCGCGGCCTCGTAGGCGTCGGTGGCCTCCTCCGCGAGCTGGTGCGCCCCACGGTGCACCGCAGCGTTGTGGCGCTCGTAGAACCCGCGCTCGGCGTCCAGCACCGAACGCGGCTTCTGCGAGGTCGCCCCGGAGTCCAGGTACACCAACGGGCGCTCGTCACGGACGGTCCGGGAGAGGATCTCGAAATCCCCCCGGATCGCCGCGACGTCGAGCTGTCCCAGCTCGCGATCACTCATGTGTTATGCGCCCGCCTTCACGAACCGCTCGTAGCCGTCGGCCTCGAGGGCGTCGGCCAGCTCCGCACCACCGGACTCGGCGATACGTCCCTCGGAGAAGACGTGCACGTAGTCCGGCTTCACGTGATTGAGGATGCGGGTGTAGTGCGTGATGAGCATGACACCCAGGTCGTTGTCGGCCTGGGCGCGGTTGATGCCCTCGGAGACGATCTTGAGCGCGTCGACGTCCAGACCGGAGTCGGTCTCGTCCAGGATGGCGATCTTCGGCTTGAGCAGCTCCAGCTGGAGGATCTCGTGGCGCTTCTTCTCACCGCCGGAGAAGCCCTCGTTGACGCCGCGGGCGGCGAAGGCCGAGTCGATGGACAGGCCCTTCATCGCGCCCTGCAGCTCCTTGGAGAAGTGGCGGAGCTTGGGGGCCTCGCCGCGCACGGCCGTGACCGAGCTGCGGAGGAAGTTGGACATGGACACGCCGGGCACCTCGACCGGGTACTGCATGGCCAGGAAGACGCCGGCGCGGGCCCGCTCGTCCACCTCCATGTCCAGGACGTTCTCGCCGTCGAGGAGGACCTCGCCCTCGGTGATCTCGTAGCGCGGGTGGCCGGAGATCGCGTAGGCGAGGGTGGACTTGCCGGAGCCGTTGGGGCCCATGATGGCGTGGGTCTCACCGGAGTTGATGGTGAGGTCGACGCCCTTGAGGATCTCCTGCCGCTCGTCCTCACCGATGAGGACGTCGGCGCGCAGACCGCGGATTTCGAACTTCGTCATTTCAGGCCTCAGGAATTCTTCTCATCCAGCGACACGAGCACGTCGTCGCCGTCGATCTTCACGTCGTATGTGGGAACCGGCTGGGTCGCGGGCGGGTTGATCGGCGCCCCCGAACTCAGGTCGAAGCAGGAGCCGTGCAGCCAGCACTCGATGGTGCCGTCCTCGACCTCCCCTTCGGAGAGACGGACCTCCGCGTGCGAGCACACGTCCCGCATCGCGTAGACCTGGCCCTCGGAGCGCACCAGCGCGACGGGGGTCTCGTCATCGGTCTCGATCCCCAGGACCCCCTCCTCAGGGATCTCGTCGAGCTCGGCGACCTTGATCCAGCCGTCCGTCTCACTCATGCGCGGCCAGCTTCTGCTCGACCTTCTCCATGACGCGGTCACGCAGTTCCTCGTCGTCAATGCGGTTGACGATGTCCAGGAAGTAGCCGCGGATGATCAGACGACGGGCCTCGTCGGCGGGGATCCCGCGCGACTGCAGGTAGTAGAGGTGGATGTCGTCCAGTCGACCACTGGCGCTGGCGTGCCCGGCACCCGCGACCTCACCGGTGAAGATCTCCAGGTTCGGCACGGAGTCCACGCGGGTGTCGTCGGAGAGCTGCAGGTTGCGGTTGTTCTCGTAGGAGTCGGTGCCCGTGGTGCCCTCGCCGATGATCACGTCACCGATCCAGACCGCATGGGCGTCCTTGCCGTTCAGCGCACCCTTGTAGTCCACCCGGGAGCGGGTGTTGGACAGGTTGTGGTCGATCAGCGAACGGTGCTCGTGGTGCTGCTTGTCACCGGCGAAGTAGAGCCCGTACAGCTCGGCGTTGCCGCCCCGGCCCTCGTAGGACACGCGCGGGGACAGCCGGACCACGTCACCACCCAGGGTGATGATGACCGACTTGAAGGAGGCGTCCTTGCCGACCTTCGCGTTGTGCTGGCTGACCTCGACGGCGTCGTCGTCCCACTCCTGGAGGCTGACCAGGTTGAGCTTGGCGCCGTCGCCGACGTGGATGTCGAGGTTGCCCGCGCGCACACCGGTTCCGGTGCTGGTGATGATCACGGTGGCCTCGGCCAGCGGCTGGACGTCGATGACCAGCTGCTCGAAGGCGGTCCCGCCGAGCCCCTTGCGGTCGATCGTGATCGGCTTGTCGCCGACCAGCTGGCGCGGCACGGTGACAACGGTCGCCTGCTCGAAGGAAGTGTAGGCCTGGGCGACCACGCGGTCCACCGGAAGGCCCGCCTTGCCCAGACGCCCGTCGTCACGGCCGACCTGCTCGACGGTGACACCCTCGGGCGCGTCGACGACGGTCTCGTCGGTGCCGTCGGCGGTCCCCTTCCAGTCGTGCAGCTTCTTGAGGCGGCGCATCGGCGTGAAGCGCCACTCCTCCTCACGACCGTTGGGGACGGGGAAGGCGTCCACGTCGTGCGAACCGTGCGTGTCGAGCTTCGAGACAGGGATCTGCCCCAGCCCGTGGCTGTGCGCCTTGGGCTCAGTGTTCGCGGTCGTCAACTTATCCCACCGATCCTTCCATCTGGAGCTCGATCAGGCGGTTGAGCTCCAGTGCGTACTCCATCGGGAGCTCCCGTGCGATGGGCTCCACAAATCCTCGAACGACCATGGCCATGGCCTCTTCTTCCGGCATCCCCCGGCTCATCAGGTAGAAGAGCTGGTCCTCACTGACCTTGGAGACGGTGGCCTCGTGCGCGAGCTCGGTGTCGTCCTCGCGCAGGTCGTTGTAGGGGTATGTGTCGGACCGGCTGATCGTGTCGATCAGCAGGGCATCGCACTCGACCGAGGACTTGGCGAGGTGCGCACCCTCCTGGACCTGGATCAGGCCGCGGTAGGAGGAGCGGCCGCCGCCGCGCGCCACCGACTTGGAGACGACCTTGGACGAGGTGTTGGGTGCGCAGTGCACCATCTTGGCACCGGTGTCCTGGTGCTGGCCCGCGCTCGCGAAGGCGATCGACAGGGTCTCGCCCTTGGCGTGCTCGCCCATCAGGTAGACGGCCGGGTACTTCATGGTGACCTGGGAGCCGATGTTGCCGTCGACCCACTCCATGGTCGCGCCCTCTTCGGCGATGGCGCGCTTGGTGACCAGGTTGAAGACGTTGTTCGACCAGTTCTGGATGGTCGTGTAACGGCAGCGGGCGTTCTTCTTGACGATGATCTCGACGACCGCGGAGTGCAGCGAGTCCGACTTGTAGATCGGCGCGGTGCAGCCCTCGACGTAGTGGACGTAGGCGCCCTCATCGACGATGATCAGCGTCCGCTCGAACTGGCCCATGTTCTCGGTGTTGATCCGGAAGTAGGCCTGCAGCGGGATCTCCACGTGCACGTTCTTGGGCACGTAGATGAACGACCCACCGCTCCACACGGCGGTGTTCAGCGCGGAGAACTTGTTGTCACCGGGCGGGATGACGGAGCCGAAGTACTCCTCGAAGACCTCCGGGTGCTCCTTGAGGGCCGTGTCCGTGTCCAGGAAGAGGACGCCCTGCTCCTCCAGGTCCTCGCGGATCTGGTGGTAGACGACCTCGGACTCGTACTGAGCGGCGACACCGGCGACCAGGCGCTGCTTCTCCGCCTCAGGGATACCCAGCTTGTCGTAGGTGTTCTTGATGTCCTCGGGCAGGTCCTCCCAGGACGTGGCCTGCTGCTCCGTGGACCGCACGAAGTACTTGATGTTGTCGAAGTCGATCCTGGACAGGTCCGCGCCCCAGTCGGGCATGGGCTTCTTGCCGAAGAGCTTCAGCGACTTGAGGCGGAGCTTGGTCATCCACTCCGGCTCGCTCTTCTTGTCCGAGATGTCGCGGACAACCTCTTCGTTCAGACCGCGCCGAGCAGTGGCGCCGGCGTCGTCGGAGTCGGCCCAGCCGTACTCATATGTTCCGAGCCCTTCGAGCTCGGGGTGCGCGATGGAAGTCATGCGCGGACTCCTCCTGGACTTCAGACGTCCTTTTGGTGAACTGAGCCGCCCGCCCGCTGGCGGATGGCCGTGTTGGACGCGGGGGTGCCGTTGTCCCCGCTCGCCCCGTCCTCCCGTGGGGTGACGTGCGTGGTGCACACACCGTCGCCTTGGGCGATGGTGGCCAACCTGCGCACCGGGGTGCCCAACAGCCGCGAGAAGGCCTCGATCTCGGCCTCACAGAGTTGCGGGAACTCCGCGGCCACGTGCGCGACGGGGCAGTGGTGTTGGCACAGCTGGTCGCCGCCACCAGGCGCGGGTGCCTGGCCCGCGCTGGCTGCGTAGCCGTCGTTGGAGAGCGCCTCGGCCAGCAGACGGACGCGCTGTTCCTGGGGAACCGCGTCCAGCATGGGCTTGTAGCGCCGCTCCAGGTCGGCGACCTGGCTCTTGGCGAACTGGCTGACGGCCTCGGGACCAGCGGTCTGCGCGAGGAAGCGCAGCGCGCTGGAAGCGAGGTCGTCGTAGGCGTGAACGAAGGCGTCACGCCCGGCCTCTGTAATGGCGAAGACACGGGCGGGGCGGCCCCGGCGGCGTCGGCCGTGGGTGGGCCGTGCGTCCCGGGCCTCGACCATGCCCTCACCGGTCAGGTTGTCGAGGTGGCGGCGGATGGCCGCCGGAGTGAGTCCGAGCCGCTGCCCCAGTGAGGAAGCGGTGATCGGGCCCTTCTCCAGGATGAGCCGGGCAACACGGGCACGGGTCCCATGATCGGGCCCGTTCAGGGTTCGGGGCGCGCTCGACACGTCAGGCACGGTGCTCCCCTCCCGTCTCATCGATCGGCTCCTACTTTAGACAACATCAGTGTGGCCTAATTGAGTCCGCCGTGGCAAACCCGGATTCATGCACTTCGTCACGAAGGTCAGGCTTGCCTAAGCAGGGATTTCACCCCGATGTGGCACGTGGGAACCACCTTCACGCACGCCGTAAGTTTTCCGATCTCTCACATGGCGAGACAGGGGTCCCACAATCCGAACCCACTCGCGGGCGGACTGCGACCGGGACCGTGCTCGGCGAGCGCACGACCAGGGGAAAACACGCGCCGAATGGGTACAACGCGGCCCACTGCGCCATTCTTCCAGTTCTGCGACGGGTAGTGCGCCCGCATAACGGATGCCCGAATCTGGACCACCCCACGGGCCCCGAACTGCGGCAACCCGCTTGGGGCGGGGTGGTGAAGCCGAGCCCCGCAGCGCACGTAAACTCGGGCCCCATGGACACAGCCGCCGTCGAGGTCGTCGACCTGGTGAAGCGCTACGGCGCCACCACGGCCGTCACGGGCCTCACGTTCACCGCGCGCCGCGGCGCGGTGACCGCCCTGCTCGGCCCCAACGGCGCGGGCAAGACCAGCACCGTCGAGATCTGTGAGGGGTTCCGCCGCGCCGACGGCGGAAAGGTGCGGGTCCTGGGGCTCGACCCCGTCGCCGACGCCACCAAGCTCAAACCGCGCGTGGGCGTGATGCCGCAGTCCGGCGGGGTGCCCACCGGCGCCCGAACCGCCGAGTGGCTCCACCTCATGGCCTCCTTCCACGCCGCACCGATCGACCCCGACCTGCTCCTGGACCGCCTCGGCCTGACCGCGGCCGCCGCCACACCGTTCCGCCGCCTGTCCGGAGGTCAGCAACAGCGCCTGTCCTTGGCCTGCGCCGTGGTCGGCCGCCCCGAACTGGTCTTCCTGGACGAGCCGACCGCGGGGCTGGACCCGCAGGCGCGCATGGCCACCTGGGACCTGGTCTCGGCCCTGCGCGAGGCGGGCGTGGCGGTGATCCTGACGACGCACTACATGGAGGAGGCCGAGCGGCTGGCCGACCACGTGGTCATCATCGACCGCGGCGCGGTGGTCGTCGAGGGCACCCCCGACGAACTCACCGAAGGTCGGCGCGAGGTCCGCTTCTCCACCACCGGGCCCGTCGACACGGATGCGCTGAGGGCGGCCCTGCCCGCGGACAGCCGCGTCTCCGCCACAGCCGCGGGCGGTCGGCACGAGTACGCCATCGCCACCGACGACCCCGACGCCCTCGACCCGGAGTTCCTGGCCTCGGTGACGGCCTGGTGCGCCTCCGCCGGTGTGCTCGCCGAGGACCTGCGCATGCGGCGGCGTACCCTCGAAGACGTCTTCCTCGAAACCACCGGCCGGGAACTGCGGAAATAATGACCGAGCACACTTCAGGCACGGCCGGTCCGGCCGTCACCGAAGCCCCGACGCCCGCCCTCGAACCCAGCCTCTTCACCCCGGCCCCCGGCGCCGCCCCGATGCGGCGCATGATCGCGGCCCAGGCCGGGATGGAGCTGCGCGTCATGCTCCGCCATGGTGAGCAGTTCCTCCTCACCATGGTGATTCCGGTGCTCCTGCTGGTCGGCTTCAGCCTCGTCAACGTGCTGGACGTCGGTGAGGGGTCGCGCGTGGACGCGCTGACGCCCGGGGTGCTGGCGCTGGCCATCATGTCCACATCCTTTACCGGCCTGGCCATCGGCACCGGTTTCGAGCGCCGCTACGGCGTCCTCAAGCGCTTGGGCGCGACCCCGCTGTCCCGGTTCGGGCTCCTGGCCGCCAAGACCCTGGCCGTGCTGGTGGTGCAGGCCATCCAGATCACCGTGCTGTGCGCGGTGGCCCTGCTCCTGGGCTGGTCGCCGTCGCTGGAGCCGGTCGGCGTGCTCGCCGTCGTGGGGCTCGTGCTCCTGGCCACCGCGGCCTTCAGTTCGCTGGCGCTGCTGATGGCGGGCACCCTGCGCGCCGAGGCGACGCTGGCCGGCGCCAACCTGGTGTACGTGCTGATGCTCGGCCTGGGCGGCGTCCTATTCCCCACCAGCAGTTTCCCCGGACCGATGGAGCAGGCGGTGGGTTTCCTGCCGATCACCGCGCTCAGCTCGGGGCTGCGCGACGTGCTCGCCGACGGGAGCCTGCCGGGCCTGGGCGCCTTCGCGGTGCTGGCCGTGTGGACCGCGGTCGCCGGTTACCTGGCCTCCCGCCTGTTCCGCTGGGAATAGGGCGGTCCCTGCCGTCCCGGATGGACCCGAGCGGCCCTGCCCGAAAGGCACCGCTCTAGGCTGTCGGCATGACGATCGACATCGACGCGGTGACCAAGATCCTCCGGGAAGCCGCCGACACGGCTGTCCTGCCCCGGTTCCGGTCCCTCTCCGGAGGTGAGGTGTCGGAGAAGGCACCCGGCGAGGTCGTCACCGTCGCCGACCGCGAGGCCGAGGAGCTGATCAGCCCGCGGCTGCGTGAGCTCCTCGACGTCCCGGTCGTGGGCGAGGAGGCCGCCTCCGCCGACCCTGACCTCCTCCTAGCACTGCGACGGGAGCCGGCCGCCTGGCTGGTGGACCCGGTCGACGGCACGCGCAACTTCGTCCGGGGCGACACCGAGTTCGCCGTCATGGCCGCGCTGGTCCGGGAGGGCCGGACCGTCGCCTCCTGGATCCTCCAGCCGGTGGAGAACCGCGTGTACACCGCCGAACTCGGCTCCGGTGCCTGGCGGGACGGGGTCCGGCTGCGCCGCGAGCCCGCGCCCCCCGCCCCGGCCGAGCTGCGCGGGGCCGTCCTGTCCCGGTTCCTCTCGGCGTCCGCCCGCGAGCGCGTGACCGTCGCCGCGTCCGCTTTCGCCGAGGTGGATGCGGGCGCCCACTGCGCGGGTGTGGACTACCCCCGGTTGGCCGAGGGGGAGCTCGACTTCGTGCTGTTCCAGCGGACCCTGCCCTGGGACCACGCGCCCGGCGCACTTCTGCTGACCGAGGCGGGCGGGGTCGCCCTCCGTCCCGAGGGCGACCCCTACCGGCCCGACGACAACCGGCTGGGCCTACTCAACGCCGCCGACGAGCGGACCTGGCGAACCGTGGGGTCGCTCCTGCTGGCCTGAGGGCTGCCGTCGTCGGCCCGGGCCAGGGCGCGCTCGAACCAGGAGAACCACGACCGCCACCGCGAGGAGCGCCGCGCCGACCAGCGGATAGCCCTCGTTCGGGGAGGCCACCCCGAGGAAGAGGCCGACCGCCGCGCCGCCCAGCGACGAACCCGCGTTGTAGGCGGTGTTCACCCAGTTCCCGGCCCTGGTCCGGTAACCGCTGGTCACCGACTCGTCGGCGAGCAGGAAGGTCGTCGTGATCAGGGGCGCCCCGAAGATCCCGACCACGAACAGAAGCGCGACCAGGGCGGGGACACCGGGAACCAGGGCGGCCGCGGCCACGCCGCCGCCCATCGCCAGCGCGATCAGGGCCAGCCGGGTTCGGGTTCGGGTCCGCCAGGCGACGGCCCCGTAGGCCAGACCGCCGAGAGCGCTGCCCGCGGCCTGCGCGGACTCCACCAAGACCACGGCCTCGATGGCGCCCCGCTGTTCGGCGAAGGCGACGTTGAGCAGTACCGCCGACCCCAGCGTCAGGCCCGCCGCCGCGGAGATCGCGACCGCGGAGAGGAACCCGCCCCGGTCGGTGAGGTGCGGGCCATTCGGGCGCCGCCTCGTTGGCCCGGCCCCGTGTCGGCCCTCGTCCCGGGTCTCGTACTGGGCCTTGCACTGTTGGGGCGGATCGCCGTCGGCGCGGCGCGCGGCCTCCATGCCACGAGACGCGGACGAGGTCACCAGGCCCGCGGCCCCGGACACCACCAGGGCGGCGCAGAGCGCCAGCCCGGCCGCGGGCGGCCACACCCACAGCAGGGCGCCCAGGAACAGGGGGCCGGTGAAGATGATGAGCTCCTCGACCACGGTGTCCAGGCTGTAGGCCCGCTGGAGCAGGGCCCGGTCGGCGCACAGGTGGCGCCACACGGTCCGGGTCACGGGGCCGAGCGGCGGCGCGCAGGCACCCGCCACCGCGGTGAGGGCGGACAGCACCCCGATGTGCGCACCGGGGTTCCAGGCGGTGGCGGCCAACCCCGCCAGGGCCAGGGCGTGGATCCCGGCCATCGGGAGCAGGGCGCGGCGCGGACCGTGGAGGTCGATGAGTGAGGCACGCAGCGGCGACAGGACCGTGACGCTGAGGCCGAACAGGCCCAGCACCAACCCGACGTGGGCGTAGGAGCCGGTGGAGTGGACGACTGACAGGACCAGGGCCAGCGAGACGATGCCGTAGGACAGTCGGCCCAGGAGGGCGGGGGCGAGGAAACGGGGGACCCCCGTGACGCGCAGGACGGCACGGTAGGTCGGCGCCCGGTGGGGCGAGGACATGAGTGTTCTCCGCAGGGAGGACGGCGCGTGTGGTCAGCGCCGTGGATGTGCGTGGACGCCAAAGGACCGCGGGGCCGTTGGGGGCCGACCGCGGTGGGGCGCCGGTCTACGCACGGGTGGAGAACATGCGGGAGAGGTTAGCAGGCGGGTGCGGATCAGCCCAGGGGTACCAGCCGCCACTGCTGGTGGGCGTGGCCCCCGTTCTCCGCTTGGGCGACCATGGTGCCGTTGTCGTGGCCGCCGCCCTCCCCTTCGAGGGCCTGCCCGGTGGCCCGGTTGACCAGGCTGACCGTTCCGTCCCCGGCTTCGGCCACGGTCCAGTGCTGGTTGTGCGCCCCGGTCCGGGTGAGGATCGCGGCAACGGGCTGGGCCTCCTCGTCGGCGGGGATCTCCAGCAGCTTGTCACTGCCCACCCCGACGACTTCGTAGAAGCCGTCGTCCAGGGGAACGAACCGCCACTGCTGGTTCCCCTCGTCGTGCTGGTCCCACAGGTGCACGTGGGCCCCGTTCTCCTCGGAGGCGCCCGCGACGTCGGCGACGCGGTCCCCGTGCACGTTCTGGATCACATAACTCGCGTCGGGGTCGAGCCCTGCGGGGTTGGCCTCCTGCTCTTCTTCCTCTTCCTCCTCGGGCTCTGGGGCCTCGTCAGGAGCGCCCGAGGGCTCCACGAGGATGCCCGACACCACGGACATCTCGTCGGGGTCCGCCTCTGTCTCGGCGACGAACACTCCCGCGAGGTATCCACCGAGAGCAACGACCAGGACCAGCGCGAGGGCGCCGGCGGCCATCGGCCACCTGGGCACGTGCCCATCCGAGGCGTCGGCTCGCGTTGCTCTGCGGTGGGACATGGCGGGGCTCTCCTGCGGGGGCGGGACGATAGGGGTCATATCGGAACCGCACCATCTCACACCGCGTGCTTCCCGCGCGTCCGTCCGGCCCCGGGTTCACCGTGACCGCTCGGTAGGGTGTTCGCCCATGGAAGCCTTCGGAGTGCCCTGGTTCATCGTTGTCCGCTACTTGGGGCCGCCCCTGTTCCTCCTCGTGGTGGGCGGTGCCCTGCTGCTGTGGCGACGGCCGGAGCGGGCTGGCCTGGCGTGGACGGCTCTCGCGGTGAACCTGCTGGGGGCGGCGCTGCCGTTCCTGTGGATCGGTGTGCAGAGTCTCACCGGGCAAGGGGACCTGACGGTGATCGGCCTGGTCATGACCCTGTTGCAGCCTGCCGTGGTGTGCCTGGCCTGGATCCTGCTCCTGCTGGCGCTGGTGTGGCGGCCGCGGGCCGCGGAGTCGGCACCGGATGGAGAGGGGCTCGGAGACGGAGCCGAGGAGGCGGCCCGGGAGACCGAAAACGTAGGATGACTCAACATGAGTTCCCGGACCGGTTCGACCAGCCCCTTCTCCCCCAGCGCGGCGCTGGGTTCGCTTCCCCCGGTCTGGCTGGTGATGGTCAGCATCATCTCCGTGCAGACCGGCGCGGGCGTGGCCAAGAACCTGTTCGACGTCCTGCCCCCCGCCGCGGTGGTGTGGCTGCGACTGCTGACCTCAGCGGTACTCCTCGTCCTGCTGGTGCGCCCGGCGCTGCGCGCCCGGAGCCGCACCGACTGGATGGTGGTGGCCGGCTACGGCGTGGCCCTGGCGTCGATGAACTACTTCATCTACCAGGCCTTCGCCCGCATCCCGCTGGGCATCGCGGTGACCATCGAGTACCTGGGGCCCCTGGTGATCGCGATCCTCGGTTCGCGCCGCCGCATCGACCTGCTCTGGGCGGGCCTGGCCGGGCTCGGCGTGGCCGCACTGGGCATCGAGTTCGGTGAACTGGACCCGCTGGGCGTGCTGTTCGCGGTGCTGGCCGCGACCGCCTGGGCCGGGTACATCCTGCTGAGCGCGGCCACGGGGCAGCGCTTCAGCGGGGCCTCCGGGCTGGCCATCGCGAGCGTGGTGGGCGTGGTCGTGATGGCGCCCGCCGGGATCGCCGAGGGGGGCGCGGCCCTGCTGGACTGGCGCCTGCTGCTGTTCGGCCTGGCTGTCGGGGTGCTCTCCTCCGTGGTGCCCTACACGCTGGAGCTGACCGCCCTGCGCCGCATGCCGCCGAGGGTGTTCGGGGTACTGATGAGCCTCCAGCCCGCGGCCGCGGCCCTGGTGGGGCTGGTACTGCTGGGGGAGCTGTTGACCGTGTGGCAGTGGCTGGCGGTGGCCTGCGTGATCGCCGCGAGCGCGGGCGCGACACGCAGTGCAGCCAAGCGCGAGGAGCGGGAACGCCGGGCGCGGGAAGAACGGGATCACGAGGGGCGGGGACGGGACCAGACCAATACGGGTGCGGACCCGGACAACTAGAGACCACGGGTCAGCGCTGCTGAGGCACTGGAACGGCAGCACACCACCACGAATCCGGCAAACTTCGCACCGAGTGCGTTTTCTCCAGCGCTCCGCGGGCTATTCATGCGGCTGGGAAACGGACCCGTTCCTGACTCGCACTCGAAGGGGAATCCATGCGCATCGCCGCCAAGCTCACCCTGACCCTGCTCTTCACCGCCAGCCTGCTCGGGTTCGGTGCCGGCGCCGCGTCCGCCGGTACCGACGCGTGGCAGTACTGCGCCAATCAGCAGCAGTCCGTCGGGGTGATCAACCTCAACCTGAACCTGTTGAACTCCTGCATCGCGCAGTTCAACAACTAAGGGTCCGTTCGACCCCGCTGAGGGCCCCGGAACGCGTTCCGGGGCCCTCAGTGCGTCCGGGACCAAGGGCATACTCCACGGACGCACCCCGCCCGTCACCCCTGGTCGCGACGGTCGGCGGGGGCGCGTCCGGCAGCGCCGACCCGTGTACTACGCTGTGTCGTATGCTTGCATCCCCGGCCTCCGCGACGACGGCCACGAACACGATCGCCCCGCTCGCGGCGGAGGACCTGGACGACATCGTCCTCCTCGGTGTCCCCCTGTGGGGCTGGCAGATCGCCCTCGCCGCCGTCGGCGTCCTCGCGCTGATCCTGCTCGCCCGCACCATCTGGAACCCGACCGTGAAGTCGGTCCGCGCCTGGGCGTTCGGCAACATCGTCGTGAACGCCGGGATCGCCGTCACCGGAGCCACCGTGCGGGTCACCTCCTCGGGCCTGGGATGCTCCGAGTGGCCGCAGTGCACCCCCGACAGCTTCGTGCCGATCGACACCGGGCACGCCGCGTTCAACGCCGCCATCGAGTTCGGCAACCGCACGCTGACGTTCCTGGTCCTGGCGGTCGGCGTGATCACGCTCGTCGCCGTCGCCCGCATGGTCCCGCGCCGCCGGGACCTGTTCGTCATGGCCGCGATCATCCCGTTCGGCGTCATGGGACAGGCCCTGGTCGGCGGCATCACCGTCTGGAGCAACCTGCACCCGGCCGCCGTGGCCACGCACTTCCTGTTGTCCATGGTCATGGTCTTCATCACCGTGGCGCTGTACGTGCGCTGCCAGGAGCCCGCGGGCAAGCCCCAGGTCTCCGTGGGGCCCATGCTGCACGCGGTGAGCATCGGCCTGGTGGTGGTCGGCTTCCTGCTGCTGATCGCCGGGACCGTGGTCACCGGGACCGGGCCGCACGGCGGGGACGCAGCGGCCCCGCGCTGGAACCTGGACCTGCCCTCAGTCACCCAGGTGCACGCCGTGCTGGCCTGGCTCAGCCTGGTAGGGAGCATCACGGCCGCGGTGATCGCCTTCCGCACCGGGGCGGCCCGACCGGTCCGCTTGAGCAGCTCCCTGCTGCTCGTCCTGGTCATCCTGCAGGGCGTGCTGGGCTACACCCAGTACGCGTTGGAACTGCCCGAGACGCTCGTGGTGCTGCACGTGCTCGGGTCCGGGCTCACCTGGATCGCGATCGTCCGCCTGTACTTCTCCACCACTCGGCTGGTTCCCGAGGGCGGGAGCCTCAACGGCGAGGAGGCTGGCCGTGACGGGGAACGTAGTCCTGCTGAGCCTGCGTCTGAGCGATAACGTGCGCGAAGTCGGCACGGCGCATGAAGCCCGAGTCCGTCGGGTTCTCCGCCCATCCCGGGGTCACCGGCTGCGGTAGGCGCCCGAGGAAGGTGTCCCGGGCCACGTGCATCAGCGCCAGGAACGAGTCCCGCCTGACCTTCCAGTCCTCACGGGGCAGGCCGGCGTCCAGCTTCTGGTGCAGGAGGGCGAGCTCCGTGGCGGCCAGCTGGTACTCCTTCATCGCCTTGCGGCCCCGCGGGCCGGCGTTGCGTGCGGCCCATTCCCTCGCCTGTCGCCGCCCCGCCATCGAGCTGAGCATGCTGAGGTCGGCCAAGGTGACCAGTCCCGTGGAGATGTAGGGCGGGAGGTAGCGGTCGATCGCCGCTACCTGGCTTCGGCGGTCGCGGGCGGCGACCCCCAGGATGCCCATGAGCACCGCGAACAGCACCAGGTAGGCCAGGCCCAGACCGGTCCAGCCGAAGAAGGTCGAGCTGTTCCACAGGGCGTGCAGCAGCACGGCCGCCACCCACCCGGCGATCGGCGCCAGGAAACGGAACCCGCCGGTACGCATGGCCGCGTACGCCACGCCGAGGCCGATCATCGCGGTGTAGAGCGGGTGCCCGAAAGGGGCGATGAGCCCGCGGAGGGCGAAGGTGGCGACGAGCGTGCCGTCGAAGAAGGCGCTGAGGAAGTAGAGGATGTTCTCCGTGAAGGCGAAGCCGGTCGCCACCATCCCCGCGTAGACCACCCCGTCGGTGAAGGTGTCGATCTCGTGCCGACGCCTCCACAGCAGGATGAGCAGGACCAGGCCCTTGGCGCTCTCCTCCACGACGGGGGCCACCACCGACGTGGTGAGGAAGTCCGCCGCACCCTCGCCGAACAGCGGCACCGCGAAGTAGGCCATGCCCCAGCTGTTGAGCACGAACGACGCGACGACGGCCACCCCCGCGCCCCAAGCGAAGGCGAAGAACAGCACCCAGCCGGGTTCCGGTTCGAGCCGGTCGAGCATGAGGATCAGCGGGATGAGGATGGTGACCGGGATGATCGCGGTGGTCACGCTGACGAGGAAGCCGGTCCCACCGTCGATTCCTGCGGCCGCTCCCCCGGCCATCGCCAGCAGCCACAGGTACACGAACATACCGATCATGCACACCACGCTGACGGTGGTGCCCAGGATGAGGGTCATCGAGTAACGGGAGCGGCGACCCTGGAGGATGGCCTTGCTGTCGAGACGGGGCATGAGCACAGATCGTAGCGGGTCAACGGTCCCGTCGGAGGTGCCGGGAGGGCTGGCGCGGCGGGCGCGTACTCCAGCCGCGCCACGCACCCCGCCGGTTTCCTGCCGCCCGCACGGCACGAGTACGGCAGAATCGGACCCCACTGTTCGCCACCCGGGAGGCCGACCATGGACCAGAACAAGCTCACCGCCCAGCACGGCACCGGACTCTGGGGCCAGTTGCTGCGTATCGGGGCCGTGACAAGCCTGGCGGCGCTCCTGTGGGAGTTCGTCACGGCCGGGCAGCTGATCACGTACAACATGGACTTCCTGCCGCTGCACTACGGCGGGGCCTTCGCGGTGCACGCGGCCACCGGCCTGCTCGCCCTCGCGGCGCTCATGGTGTGGCTCAGGGCCCGGACGAAGGGAACCCGGTCACCGGAGCAGACCCTCCTCGTCGTGAGCCTCGGCGCCTTCGTGACGGGTTTCCCCCAGGCCGCCACCGGCACCTACGGCCCGTTGCAGCTCCACGTACCGTTGGCGCTGCTCCTGGCGTCCCTCACCGTGTGGGCCGCCGTCCTGGCCTTCCGCCACCGCTCCGCGGCCGGCTGACACCAGGGTCGGCCGCCACACCCCGTGAACGACGGCGGCGGCGCTCCCTGCTCCGGGAGCGCCGCCTTGCGCGTTTCGGGGGCCTCGTCCTAGGCGACCAGGCGCGCGATCAGCGGGTCGATGGTGACGGCCGCGAACAGCAGCGCCAGGTAGGCGTTGGAGAGGTGGAAGAAGCCCATCGTCTTCAGCTTGGCCCCGGTCACCCCCGCCTTCGAACGGCTGAGCAGCCGGTGCGCCTGGAACACCAGCAGGGCACCCAGGATGAGGGCGACCGCACCGTAGAACCAGGTGGTTCCCGCGACCGGCCAGAAGATGAGGGAGACCACCACGGTCGCCCAGCTGTACAGGACCGACTCGAGCAGGACCCGGCGGTCGCTGGCGACCACGGGCAGCATCGGCACACCGGCGGCCGCGTAGTCCTCGCGGTAGCGCATGGCCAGCGTCCAGGTGTGCGGCGGCGTCCAGAAGAACACGACCAGGAAGAGCACGAACGGCGCCCAGTCGAGGCTGTTGGTCACGGCCGCCCAACCGATGAGGACCGGCATGCACCCGGCGATACCGCCCCACACGACGTTCTGCGCGGTGCGCCGCTTGAGCAGGATCGTGTAGACGAAGATGTAGAACGCGATCGCGAAGACCGACAGCACGGCCGAGAGCACGTTGACGAACACGAGGAAGCCGACGGTCGAGCCGATCGCCAGGATCAGGCCGTACACGAGGGCGCCGCGCGGGGTGACCAGGTCCATCGCGCCCGGCCGCTGGCGGGTGCGACGCATCTCACGGTCGATGTCGCGGTCGATGTAGCAGTTCATCGCGTTCGCGCTGGCGGCCGACATGGTTCCGAAGAGCAGGGTGGCGACCGCGATCCACAGCGGTGGCACTCCCCCGGCGGCGACGAACATCACCGGAATGGTGGTGATGAGCAGCAGCTCGATCACGCGGGGCTTGGACAGGGCGACGTAGGCGCGGACGTAGTCGCCCACGGAGGCCTTGCGGGGGGCCCCAGGGGCGTTCGCGGGGGTCTTGTCGCTGTGGGCGCGGTTGGTGAGAGCCATCAGTGCCGAGTCCCCACGTCCGGACGCTCTCGTGTCCCCTGGGGGGCCAGCTCGGTTGCAGACACGCGGATACCTCGACAACTCTTAGGGATTTCGACACTGCTCGCCACGCGGGGTCGATCGAACCGACAAAGCGTCAGGATCAGCGGAAACCCCGTCAACGACATACTGTAGTACTTGCTCGCGCGACCCGGTGACCACCCCCCTGCGAAGAGATGGCCTCCGGCCCGGGTGGCCCCTGACCTCCGGCCCTGACACCCGCCGCCCCCGCGGATGCAGGAAAAGGTTCGCACAGGCCCCGCCGTGCTTCCAACGTGCCACGCGCCCCAAGGGGAGCCCAAGAAGAGGGAACGAACCCGCACACCTGCCGCGCTACCCGCCGGTAAGGGGAGGTGTCGGGCAACGACATCCCCGGCCGCGGACGATAGGCTCGGATTCGGCCCCGTTCGTGGTCCCCCACCATGGGAACCGCGCTCCGGCAAGCCTGGCCCAGGTGCTGTGGCCCAAGCGTCACGGCCCGGCCCCTCAGCGACACGGGGCCGTGCCCGGTCCGCAGCCGAAGGCGACCCCGCCCTCCAGCGCTCCCCCGCGGCCCGCCCACCCGGCGGGTCGCCACCGGGGTGCCCCGCGCCAACCTTGCACACACAACCCACGCCCGCCCCGGAACCGGGTGCGCGGGCGCCCGAGAAGGAGACCAAAGTCCGTGAACGCCCACACCCCGAAAAACCTGGAGTGGTCGGACCTCGACCTCCGCGCCGTCAACACGGTTCGGGCGCTGGCCATGGACGCGGTAGAGAAGTCGGGTAACGGACACCCCGGCACCGCGATGAGCCTCGCGCCCGCCGCCTACCTCCTCTTCCAGAAGGTCATGCGGCACGACCCCGCCGCGCCCGACTGGGTGGGCCGGGACCGTTTCGTGCTGTCAGTCGGCCACTCCAGCCTCACGCTGTACATCCAGCTCTACCTGGCCGGCTACGACCTCCCTCTCGAAGAGCTCAAGGCCCTGCGCCAGTGGGACAGCCTCACCCCGGGCCACCCCGAGGTCGGCCACACCGCCGGTGTGGAGACCACGACCGGCCCGCTGGGCCAGGGGCTCGGCAATGCCGTCGGCATGGCCATGGCCGCCCGCCGCGAGCGCGGCCTGTTCAACCCCGAGGCCGGACCGGGCGCCAGCCCCTTCGACCACCACGTCTTCGCCTTCTGCTCCGACGGCGACGTCCAGGAGGGTGTCAGCCACGAGGCCAGCGCCCTGGCCGGGACTCAGGACCTGGGCAACCTCATCATGATCTGGGACGACAACCAGATCTCCATCGAGGACGACACCCGCATCGCGCACAGCGAGGACGTCGTCAAGCGCTACGCCGCCTACGGCTGGCACGTCGAAGAGGTTGACTGGACCGCCACCGGCGAGTACGTCGAGGACATCGACGCCCTCTACCAGGCGATCCTGCGCGGCAAGGCCGAGACCGGCCGCCCGACCTTCATCCGCCTGCGCACCGTTATCGGCTGGCCCGCTCCCAACAAGCAGAACACGGGCGCCATCCACGGTGCTGCGATCGGCGCCGAGGAGATCTCCGCCACCAAGGAGATCCTCGGCCTGCCCGACGAGCCCTTCGCCGTCGAGGACGCCGTGATCGAGCACACCCGCAAGGCACTCGACCGGGGCCGCGAGGAGCACGCCGCCTGGGACGAGGCCCTACACGCCTGGCGCAAGGGCGCCGGTGAGCAAGGCGAGCTCTTCGACCGCCTGCAGTCGGGCAAGCTGCCCGAGGGCTGGGAGGAGTCCCTGCCGTCCTTCGAGGCCAGCGAGAAGGGCATGGCCACCCGCAAGGCCAGCGGTGAGGTGCTCAGCGCCGTCGCCCCGGTCCTGCCGGAGCTGTGGGGCGGTTCCGCCGACCTCGCCGGGTCCAACAACACCACTCCCAAGGGCGAGCCCTCCTTTCTGCCGTTCGACCGCGCCAGCAGCATGTTCCCGGGCAACCCGTACGGGCGCGTGCTGCACTTCGGCGTCCGCGAGCACGGCATGGGCTCGATCCTCAACGGCATCGCGCTGCACGGCCCCACCCGCCCCTACGGCGGCACGTTCCTGGTGTTCAGCGACTACATGCGCCCGGCCGTGCGGCTCGCGTCGCTGATGAAGCTGCCCGTCACCTACGTGTGGACGCACGACTCCATCGGCCTGGGTGAGGACGGCCCGACCCACCAGCCGATCGAGCACCTGTGGGCGCTGCGCGCCATCCCCGGCCTGGACGTGATCCGTCCGGCCGACGCCAACGAGACCGTCGTGGTCTGGCGCAAGGCCGTGGAGAACGCCGACGGCCCCTCCGCGCTGGCGCTCACCCGCCAGAACGTGCCCGTCCTGGACCGCGAGGAGTACGCCGCGGCCGAGGGCGCCGCCCAGGGCGGTTACGTGCTGGCCGAGGCCGCCGGCGGCACCCCCGAGGCGATCATCATCGCCACCGGCAGCGAGGTGCAGCTCGCCCTGGAGGCCCGCACCGAGCTGGAGCAGGCCGGTACGCCCACCCGCGTGGTCTCCATGCCGTGTGTCGAGTGGTTCGACGCGCAGAGCGAGGAGTACCGCGAGCAGGTGCTGCCGTCCTCCGTCCGCGCCCGGGTGTCGGTCGAGGCCGGTATCGCCATGGGCTGGCGCTCCTACGTCGGTGACGCCGGCGTCTCGGTGAGCCTGGAGCACTTCGGTGCCTCCGCGCCCTACCAGACCCTCTACGAGAAGTTCGGCATCACCTCCGAGGCCGTCGTCGCGGCGGTCCGCGACAGCCAGGCCAAGGCCGGAAGCTGACGGCTCGGGCTCGCCGGGACGACCCCCGGCGGGCCCGCGTCCCGTGTGTGCGACAAGGGCTGCCAAGCCCCGCGAGGAAGGCGTGAGAACCAAATGAGCACCGCCCTGAAGGACCTGTCCGAGGCAGGTCAGTCCGTCTGGCTGGACGACATCAGCCGCGACCGGCTGCGCACCGGCAACCTGGCCGAACTGATGTCGACGCACCACGTCACCGGAGTCACCTCGAACCCGTCGATCTTCGACAAGGCGCTCGCCGAGGGCGACGCCTACGACCTCCAGATCCACGAGCTCGGTGTGCGCGGGGTCTCGGTGGGCGAGGCGGTCCGGCTGCTGACCGCCTACGACATCCGCTGGGCCGCGGACACCCTGCGCCCGGTGTACGAATCCACCGACCGCGTGGACGGGCGAGTCTCTCTCGAGGTCGACCCGCGGCTGGCCCGGGAGACCGAGCGCACCGTCGCCGAGGCGCGGTCGCTGTGGTGGCTGGTCGACCGGCCCAACCTGATGATCAAGATCCCGGCGACGGTCGAGGGCCTGCCCGCGATCACGAAGGTGCTCGGGGACGGCATCAGCGTCAACGTCACCCTGATCTTCTCGCTGGAGCGCTACCGCGAGGTCATGGAAGCCTTCCAGGCCGGGCTGGAGCTGGCCCGGCAGAACGGCCACGACCTGTCCCGCATCCAGTCCGTGGCGTCGTTCTTCGTCAGCCGCGTGGACGCCGAGACGGACAAGCGGCTGAAGGCGGTCGGCAGCCCCCGCGCCGAGGAGCTGCTCGGCCGCGCAGCCATCGCCAACGCGCGCCTGGCCTACCGGGACTACGAGGAGGTGTTCTCCACCGAGCGCTGGAAGGCCCTGGCCGCGGAGGGCGCCACCCCGCAGCGCCCGCTGTGGGCCTCCACCGGTGTGAAGGACCCGGCCTACTCGGACACGCGCTACGTCACCGAGCTGGTGGCCCCGGGCACCGTCAACACCATGCCGCAGGCCACCCTGGACGCCACCGCCGACCACGGCGAGGTCACCGGGGACACGGTGCGCACCAAGTACGTCGCGGCGCAGGCCGACCTGGACGCCCTGGGCGAGGTCGGCGTGGACCTGGACGACGTGACGCGCCACCTGGAGGAGGACGGCGTGGTCAAGTTCGTCGACTCTTGGGAGAGCCTGCTCGGCCAGCTCACCATGAAGCTCGACGAACTCTCCTGAGCCGGAAGCCCGTTCTCGAGTACTGACCCGCGTCCGCGCGTGATCCGCGCGGACGCGGGTACTGCCAGCCACCGAACCACCGGCCACTCTCGACAGGAAGCGCGGAAACCAGTGAAAGAACCGGTGATGCCGGGAGCGGTACCCAACCCGCTCCGCAACGCCCTGGACCGAAGGCTTCCCCGTATCGCCGGGCCCAGCGTGCTGGTGCTGTTCGGTGTCACGGGTGACCTGGCCCGCAAGAAGCTCCTGCCCGCCATCTACGACCTCGCCAACCGGGGCATGCTGCCACCAGGCTTCGGCCTGGTCGGGTTCGCGCGCCGTGACTGGGAGGACCAGGACTTCGCGGCCGAAGCCCACGAGGCGGTGCGCAAGTACGCGCGCACCCCGTTCCGCGAGGACGTGTGGAAGCAGCTGAGCGAGGGTGTGCGGTTCGTGCAGGGCGACCTGGACGACGACGCGGCCTTCGACGAACTGGCCCGGACCGTGCGCGAACTGGACGCCGGCCGCGGCACCGGCGGCAACTACGCGTTCTACCTGTCGCTGCCGCCCAAACTGTTCCCGACGGTGGTCACCCAGCTGAAGCGCTGCGGCCTGGCGCAGCCGGAAGAGGGAGAAGGGCCAGGGGAGGCTACTCCCTGGCGCCGGGTGGTGATCGAGAAGCCGTTCGGGCACGACCTGGAGAGCGCCCGGGATCTCAACGCGGTGGTGGACGACGTGTTCCCGCCGTCGTCGGTGTTCCGCATCGACCACTACCTCGGCAAGGAGACGGTCCAGAACATCCTGGCGCTGCGCTTCGCCAACACGCTGTTCGAACCGTTGTGGAACCGCAGCTACGTGGACCACGTGCAGATCACCATGGCCGAGGACATCGGTGTGGGCGGCCGCGCGGGCTACTACGACGGCATCGGCGCGGCCCGCGACGTCATCCAGAACCACCTCCTGCAGCTGCTCGCGCTCGTCGCCATGGAGGAGCCCGTCTCCTACAGCGCCGACGCTATCCGCGCCGAGAAGGAGAAGGTCCTTTCCGCGGTTTCCCTCCCCGACGATCTGGCCAAGGGCACCGCGCGCGGCCAGTACGCGGCCGGGTGGCAGGGCGGCGCGGCCGTCGCCGGGTACCTGGACGAGGACGGCATCCCGGCCGACTCGGCGACCGAGACCTACGCCGCCCTGCGGCTGGGCGTGGGTACCCGGCGCTGGTCGGGTGTGCCGTTCTACCTGCGCACCGGCAAGCGGCTGGGCCGCCGGGTGACCGAGGTGGCGCTGGTGTTCCAGGCCGCGCCGCAGCAGATGTTCGCCCGCTCCGACATCAGCGAGCTGGGGCAGAACGCCCTGGTGCTGCGCATCCAGCCCGACGAGGGGGTCACCCTCAGGTTCGGGTCCAAGGTGCCGGGCGCCTCAATGGAGGTGCGCGACGTGAGCATGGACTTCACGTACGGGCAGTCCTTCACCGAGGCCAGCCCCGAGGCCTATGAGCGGCTCATCCTGGACGTGCTGATCGGCGACCCGCCGCTCTTCCCGCGCCAGGAGGAGGTCGAACTGTCCTGGCGGATCCTGGACCCGGTCGAGGAGTACTGGGCCAAGGCGGGCCAGCCCGAACAGTACGGTTCGGGTACCTGGGGCCCGGAGTCCGCCCACGAGCTACTCGCAAGGGACGGCCGCCAGTGGCGCCGCCCGTGACCGCCGGAGTCCCCGCGGGGAGGAACAGATGACGCTCTACCTGCCGCGTACCACGACCTCGCAGATCACCGAGACGCTCATGGCCGAGCGGCTCAGTGTCGGCGGGGGCGCCATGAACATGGTGCTCACCCTGGTCATCGTCACCGACGAGGCCGACCACTACGACGCCGTCCGCGCCGCCACCGAGGCGGGCCGCGAGCACCCTTCCAGGGTGGTGGCGCTGATCCGCCGCGACCCGAAGGCCGAACCGGCCATCGACGCGGAGATCCGCCGCCCCGGAACCTCGGGGCCGGGCGAGGCCGTGCTGCTGCGCCTGTACGGCCCGCTGGGCGAGCACCCCGACTCGGTGGTGACGCCGCTGCTGGTCCCGGACGCGCCCGTGGTGGTGTGGTGGCCGGGCCGGGGTCCCGCGGACCCGTCCTCCGACCCGGTGGGCCGCTTGGCCCAGCGGCGGATCACCGACGCTTTGCGCGCCCCGGATCCGGTACGAGACCTGGTCGAGCGGGTAGCCCACTACCGTCCGGGTGATACGGACCTGACCTGGACGCGGCTCACTCCATGGCGATCGCTGCTGGCCAGCGCCATGGACCAGCCGAGCGGCTGGGTGACCTCGGCCGAGGTGACGGCCGAGCCGGACTACCCGAGCGCCGAACTGTTGGCGGCGTGGCTGTCGGAGCGCCTGGAGGTGCCGGTGGAACGCGGCACCTCGGACGGCCCCGGCCTGACCGAGGTGCGGCTGACCACCGACCAGGGGGACGTGACGGTCTCCCGGGTGGACGGCCGGGTGGCCACGCTGTCGAGGACCGGGCAGCCGGACCAGACGGTGGCGCTGGCCCGGCGCGGCGCCGCTCTGGCGCTCGCCGAGGAGCTGCGCCGCCTGGACGCCGACGAGACCTACGCGAGCGCGGCCCGCCATCTGGGGCCGCTGCTCGCTGGAAGCGGAGCATGAGGATGAGCGAACCGGAGATCGTCCGCAACACCGACGCGAAGCAGCTCGCCCAGAGCGCGGCGTCGCGGTTGGCGAAGCTGATCGTGAGCGCCGAAGCGGCCGATCGCGAGTTCCACCTGGTCCTGACCGGTGGCGGTGTCGGTATCCAGACACTGGCCGCCTTGCGGGACGAGGCCAAGGGCAGCGGCATGAAGTGGTCGCACGTCCACCTGTGGTGGGGCGACGAGCGCTTCCTGCCCGAGGGCGACGCCGAGCGCAACGAGACGCAGGCCTGCGAGGCGCTGATCGACGACATCGACATCCCCGCGGACAACGTGCACCCGATGCCGTCCTCTGACGGCACCGACCACAGTGAGGTGGAGCGGGCGGCGACCAACTACTCGCAGGCGCTGTCCGTAGCGGCCCGGGGCAAGGGACCGGTCCCGCAGTTCGACGTGTGCCTGCTGGGCCTGGGCCCGGATGCCCACGTGGCGTCGCTGTTCCCGGGGCTGCCGGGCGTGCACGAGGACGAGGCGGCGGCGATCGCGGTGCACGACTCCCCCAAGCCGCCGCCGACGAGGATCAGCCTGGCGCTGCCGTCGATCCGGAGCGCCGAGCAGGTCTGGGTGCTGGCCTCGGGCGGGTCCAAGGCCGAGGCGGTGCGCCTGGGCGTGGCTGGCGGCAGCGTGGACGAGGCCCCGGTGGCCGGTGCGCGCGGCCGGGAGAAGACGGTGTTCTGGGTGGACGAGGCCGCGGCCTCGAAGCTGTAGCCCCAGGATCGAGGGCGCCCCGGCCGGATTCCGGTCGGGGCGCTGTCGTGTTCGGGGGTGTTGGGGGTCAGAGCCAGACGAGGGGACCGCGCAGCAACCGGTCACCGCCGCAGTCCGTTGAGGAACCCACACGAACGACAAACCGCGCCACAAGGCGCGGGGCACCCCAACGACCTGCTAAGTGATAGATACAGCACCGGTGCGCCGCCACGCACTCGGACGGCCCGAGTGTCCGGTTCCGGCCACGGTGGACTACACCTGAGGTCCTCGGAACATACAGCGCATGCACACCTGGCCAATACGCCATGACCGAACGTAGGCGACAAAACAGTCTCGTTATGCCAAATCGTGCCAACTTGGACTTAGGATCACCCGTCACGTCAGTGGTGTCCCGCTACCAGCGTCCAGGGTTCCGGCGGCGCCACGCACCCGTCCAGCCATGCAGAAAGGTCCCCGCCCGTGCCCCTGGCCTCACGAGTCAAACGAGCTGGCGAAAAGCTCCTTCCCCCCTCGACCCAGGCACGGCTGGCAGCCGAACGCCAAGAGGCCGCCGACCGGGCCGCTGAGGCACGCCGACAGGAGAAGATCGCCCGACGGCGTACGTCGGTCATGGAGAGCGACCCGGCCGTACGCGCCTGCGACCTGGACGGGGCCAAGACCCTGGGCCGGACCGTGGAGCACTTCACCGCCGCCGGCGCCAGTGCGCACAACCTCGAACTGGTCACCGCCGCGCTGGAACACGCCGGGGTCGACTACTTCCTCGTCCGCGGCCGCTCCCCGCTCCGCCACGTGGTCGGTGTGCACCGCACCGAACGCAAGAAGTTCCTGGACGCCATGCGCGAGCTCTACGCACAGAGCGCGCTGCACGCGGTCAAGCCCGGCCCCGGCGGTGTCGTCACCGCCCGCTCCGCCTACGTGGACGGCGCGCTGGACGAGTCCATCAAGTCGGGGCTGATCATCCGGTTCGCCGAACCGCTGCTCTCCCCCGAGGGACGGGTGCTAGCCAGCCTCGAGTACGGCTGCGACGTGCAGTTCTGGCGGGACGGCGCCGCCATCCTGGAGCGCGAGGACTCGGCCGAGATCCTGAAGAAGCTGCGCACCCAGACGCCGCCCGCCGTCCTGGCCGATTCCCTGGTGGCGCCCACCCGCAACAAGGTGGCCGACGTGCTGCCCCGCGAGGAGCGCAAGCCCGCCACCCTGACGGTGAACGAGCGCCGGCACCCCACGTACGAGCCCTTCACCTGGAAGCTCGCCGAGGACGTGGACTTCCCCGTCGACGTGGTCTACACGTGGGTGGACGGCGACGACCCCGAGCACGCGGCCAAACGCGCCCGCCACAAGGGCCAAACCCCTCAGACGAACCCGCTGGCCGGCAACGCCTCACGCTTCACCGACCGCGAAGAGCTGCGCTACTCCCTGCGGTCCCTGGAGACGTTCGCACCGTTCGTGCGCCACGTCCACCTGGTCACCGACGACCAGGTCCCCGCCTGGTTGGACACCGACGCGCCGGGGATCAGCGTGGTGGACCACCGCGAGATCTTCGACCCCGAGGCCCTGCCGACCTTCAACTCGCACGCCATCGGCGCCCGGCTGCACCACATCCCCGAGCTGACCGACCGCTACCTGTACTTCAACGACGACGTGTTCCTGGCCCGCCCCGTCGAGGCATCCCACTTTTTCCACGCCAACGGCATCGCGCGGGTGCCCTTCTCCCCGTACCAGTTCGGGACCGGGAAGCCGGTGGAGGGCGAGCCCGCACCCAACTCAGCGGGAAAGAACGTGCGCGCCCTGTTCCTCGAGGCCTTCGGCCGCCACATCACGCACAAGTTCAAGCACACGCCCCACCCGCAGATCCGCCAGGTGGCGCAGGAACTGGAGGAGCGGTACCGCGAGGAAGTGGAGCAGACGACCCGGTCCCGGTTCCGGTCCCTGGACGATGTGGGTTTCGCGGCCACCATGCACCACCACTACGCGCTGTTCACCGGGCGCGCCGTTCCCGGCGAGTACAACCTGCGCTACGTGGACATCGCGGCCGCCGACGCCGCCGACCGGCTGGCGGGTTTGGAGACCTCGGACGAGGTGGACTTCTTCTGCCTCAACGACTTCGATACCCCACCCGAGGCTCAGGAGGCGGTGAACCACATGATCCACGATTTCTTGCAGTCCCGTTTCCCGTTCCCCTCCCGTTTCGAGAAGACCGCCGAAGGGGGCGGTCAGTGACCTTCGGTCAGTGCGCGCACGGTGGTCATGTCGTCGAAGGGCAGCATCTCGTCGCCGACGATCTGGTACGGCTCGCTGCCCTTGCCCGCGATGACCACGGTGTCGCCGGAACGGGCCACTGAGAGGGCCCGGTCGATGGCGGCGCGCCGGTCACCGATCCGGGAGAAGGGGGTTCCGGTGGCCTCGATACCCGGGGCGACCTGGTCCATGATCGCTTCCGGGTCCTCGTGACGGGGGTTGTCGGAGGTGAGCACGCAGCGGTCCGAGTGGGTACCGGCGATCTCGCCCATCCGGGCGCGCTTGGTGGTGTCGCGGTCACCCCCGCAGCCGAAGACCGTGTACACCCGGCCGGGGGCGAATCCGCGCACCGTACTCAGGACCTGGTCGAGCGAGTCCGGTGAATGGGCGTAGTCCACGATCACCGAGACCCCGCGCGGAGCGGCGAAGTGCTCGAAGCGGCCCGGGATCTGCGGCATGCGTTCCAGGGCCGCTACCAGGCCCTCCAGGTGGTGCCCCTGCACGTGGCAGGCGGCCAGCGCGGCGAGCGCGTTGGACACCGAGAAGCGCCCCGGCATGGGGATCGCCGCCGGGTACTTTCGGCCGTCGTGGTGCAGGACGAACCGGGTGCCCGAGGCGTCGACGGCCAAGTCGGTTGCTCGGTAGTCGGCCGGGCGCTCGACGGAGTACGTGGTCACGGATCCGGGCATCAACTCCGGGATCGCGGCGCCCACGGCGTCGTCCGCGTTCACCACGGCGCGGCCGCACATACCCCGGAACAACCGCAGTTTGGCCTCCCGGTAGTACTCCATCGTGCCGTGGTCGTCCAGGTGGTCCTGAGTGAGGTTGGTGAAGATGCCGACATCGATGTGGGCGCCGTCGACGCGGTGTTCGAGCAGACCCATGGAGGTCGCCTCCAGTACGACGCTGAGGGTTCCCCGACTGCGCATACGGGCCAGCAGGTACTGCAGGTCCGGGGCCTCGGGCGTGCTCAGCAGCGTCCTGGGCATGGGGATCTGGTCGCCGCCGGTCCGGGCACCGGAGGTGCCGATGACCCCGATCCGCGCGCCGTTGGCGATCCTTAGCAGGGATTCGTACATGGACGACACCGAGGTCTTGCCGTTGGTGCCGGTGACCGCGACCACGTCCATCGAGCTTCCGGGCTCGTCGTGGTGGCGGGCGGAGACGAGGGCAGCCGTGATCCGGGCGTCCTCCACCCGCACCACGCAGGCGCCGGGTGGCACGGCCGGTGCGCCTTCGGGCAGGGGTTCCTCGACGACGGCGGCGACGGCACCGCGGGAGAACGCGGTGGCCAGACCGTCGAGGCCGCCCGCGCGGTGTCCGGGAAGGGCGAGGTAGAGGGATCCCGGGGCTACCCGGTCGAGGTCGACGCAGGGCGCCGCAGAGACGGGGATGTCGGGGGTGCCGCGGAGTACCCGGTGGTCATGGCCGTTGAGCAGCGCGCTCAGTTTCAGGGGGTGTCCCTTCGAAGGTGGCGCGGACGTGGAACACGACCGGCACCGGTGGTACGGCCGCGGGGTGCCGCAGGCCGCCGGATTGTGGGGACATGGGGTGGAGCCGGAGAAACAACGGTGTGACGCGGACGGGGGCGCCTGGGCCCCGGCGCGTCGGAAGTGAGGTCGCTAACCGTGGCCGTGCAGGGCGCGAAGGCCGGTCTCGGGCGCCTCGCGCAGGGTGGAGGTCGACCAGGTGACCTTGGAGGGTCCGGTCGCGGGGGCCGTCGCGGCTGTAGCAGACCGGCACAGCCCGGGGGCGGCCCTGAAGGGGGCCCGCTCCACTGCGTGTGTGTCGGCCATGCCCGGAGTATACGCGCACGGCCCCGGGCTCAGGCGGCCCGGGAGCTGCGCCAGAACACGGGGATGACGATCGCGGCGACCACGACGTGCGAGAACACGAGCACGGCGGCGGTCGCGGGCGTTGCCCCGGCGTTCAGGGACGGCACGAAGGACACCACCGTGAAGAGCACCGCCGCGGCGGTCCACACCAGGCGCCCGCGACCGGCGCTGAAGAGGCGTTCGGCCACGGCCAGGGCGCCCCAGCCGATCAGGCCGAACGCGGCGCTGAAGAGTGCGAAGTCGACGAACGACAGGGGCATCCGGTCCTGGCCGGGCGGTGCGACCTCCAGATCCGCGCCGAACAGCGGTGCGAGGAGGGCGAGGACGATGTTGGCGGCCGTGGCGGCGGCCACCGCGGCCAGGCGCGGCCGCCAAGAGGCCGGGGTGCTGCGGGCGGTGCTGGTTCCGATGCGCGACTCGGTCATGGTTCTTTCCCCTTTTGACGCAGGTACAAGGATGACCGTACGAATCTTTGACGAGACTTCCTATGCGTCATTGGCTCTGCTGTATACGCGGAAGTCCACGAGTCGGGTGAGCTTGGATACTGTGGCGGTATGGATGTTCTCAGTGACGTCGTCTCGACCCTGCGCACCGGCCGGCCCCGTTCGGCCCGGGTCGAGTGGTACGCACCCTGGGGCATGCGATTCTCGGATGCGGCTGAGGCATCGAGCGGAGCCGGGTTCCAGGTGGTGCTGCAGGGTTCGTGCTGGCTGCTGCTGGACGACCGGGCTCCGGTCCAGCTGGGCGCAGGTGACGTGCTCTTCCTGCCTCGTGGCCGCACACACGCCCTCGCCAGCGACCCCACTGTTGCGCCTCTCGACCTGAACTGTGTCGACTTCCTACGGGAGCGGGGCGATCTCCTGCGGCCCGAAGCGGGTGAGCCGATACCGAACCTGAAGAGTTCGGACGGGTTCGCGTCGCCCTTCCAACGGTTCGGCGCGACCGCCGCCGGGAACGTGGGGGCGGGGGAACCGGCCTGTGTCACGGTGGGCGGCTTCTACCACGTGGGCTCCACCCGACCGCATCCCCTGCTCACCGGGCTCCCCTCCGTGGTGCACCTGCCCGCTCGGGTGGGGCAGAAGTCGGAGCTGCCGCTGGCGGTCGGACTGCTCGGCCGCGAACTGGGAACGAACCGCCCCGGGAGCGACACACTGGTCCCGCACCTGCTGGACATGCTGCTCGTCTACATCCTGCGCACTTTCCTGGAAGAGGCGCGTTCCACGGGCGAGGGCGAGGGCGTGGGTTGCGGTTTCGCGGGCGCCATGCGCGACCCGGCGGTGTACGCGGCGATCCAGGCCGTGCACCACGATCCGGTCCGCCCGTGGACGGTGGCGCTGCTGGCGGAGCGGGCCGGACTGTCCCGGGCCGCCTTCTCCCGGCGGTTCAGCGCGCTGGTGGGACTGCCGCCGCTGGCCTATGTGACCTGGTGGCGGATGACCACCGCAGCGCGGCTTCTGCGCGAGACGGACGCCCCGCTGAGCGCGATCGCCCCGCGGGTCGGGTACACCTCGAAGTCCGCTTTCGCCAACGCGTTCAAGCGCGGGTTCGACCGCCCCCCGGGGCGCTGCCGGGAGAGGGCGCGGCTGGACCCGCCGGAAGAGGCGTTCGGCCCCGCGTCCGCAGGGCACTGACCGTGAGTGCCGTGAACAGCACCGCGCCGGGCAGGGCATAGGGGCCGGGCCCGAGGAAGAGGGACGCCGGGCTCGCGCCGAAGGCCAGCGGCGCGAACCCGACGACGGTGAGCACAAGCATGAGGACCGCCGCCGCCCCGCAGGCCCACAGCATCCCGGGGCGCCGTCCCGCCCCGGAACGCCCGAGCTCCACTGCCGCGACCGTGCAGGCCAGGGCGATGGCCACCGGCACGAACACCCAGGCCAGGAAGCCTGGTGAGGGGTCTTGTAGCCCCGTGACCACGGGCCCGCCGGTGACCCCCAGGTGTCCGGCCCCGAGGAGTAGCCCCGCCGCGGCCGCGGACCGGGCGAGCCAACCGGGTGGTGTCCCCGTGGGACCGCCTACCGGGCCGTCCCCCGTGGCGTCCCGTTCACTCTGGCTCATCGCCGGTCCTCTCCCCCGCTGTCTCCGCTCGCCTCCGAGTCTTCCCGGTCCGGAACGGCTCCGCTTCCCCCTTGGGAGGGAGTGTGCTCACCCCGGCGAGGGAGCTGGGTGCGGCGGCTCAGAGCTCGCTGGGGCAGGAAGCATCCTCCGCGGGGATCTCACCGCGCAGCAGGTAGGCGTCCACCACGCCGTCCACGCAGGAGCGCCCGCCCGCGTAAGCGGTATGTCCGCCGCCCTCGTAGGTGAACAGGGTCGCGGAGGTGAGCTGACCGGCCAGCTCCTCGGACCACACGTACGGGGTGGCCGGATCGCCCCGGGTACCCACGACCAAGAGCGGCGGCGCCATCGGGGCTGTCAGCCCGGTGGGGGCGATCTCGGTGTCGGGCCAGTAAGCGCAGGGCAGGAACGGCCACACCCCGTCGCCGCCGAAGAGCGGGGAGCCCTCCGCGGCCCGCTGGGCACCGTCCCTGTAGGCGCCGGGGTCGTCGGGGTTGGCGTGGTCGGCGCACTGCACGGCGGCGAACGCGGACTCCTCGGCTCCCGGGCGTGCCTCTTCCCTGGTGATAGGGCCTTTCAGGTAGTTCCGGACGAACTCGTCATCGGACTCCCCTTCGGCCATCCGGGCAAGCAAGCGCGCGTCGTTCGGCCAGTTCTGTTCGCCCTGCAGCGACTGCCGGAGCAGACTGAGCAGCGCGTCCCGGTCAACCTTCTGCCCCGCGATGGCGAACGGCTCCGCGTCGAGGGCGGCCAGGATCTCCTCCATTTCGGCGGTGGCCGCGTCGGCGCTGGTGAACGGGCATTCGGGAGCCCCGTCCAGGCAGTAGCCGACGAAAACCTCCCAGGCCGTCTGGGCCCCCTCGGCCTGTTCCACCCCGTCGGCGACGGCGTCCCGCTCCACCTGGACAGCCCCGTCGAGGACCATGGCCCGGGTGCGGTCGGCGAACATCTCCGCGTACAGGGCCCCGATGTAGGTGCCGTACGAGAATCCGACGTAGCTGAGCTCAGCGTCCCCCAGCCCGTCGCGGAGCAGGTCGAGGTCGCGGACCACGTTGACGGTGCCCATGTTGGCGAGGAACTCCTCCCCCACCTCCTCCACACAGCTGCGGGCGTGGTCGCGGGCGCCCTCCGCCAGGGCGCGCAGCTGGGCGTCGGTGACGTCCGCCGGCTCGACGCCTCGGACGTCCGCCAGCGGCCCTTCCATGGACCGCCAGCCGGGGCAGATGAACCCCTCGCTCCCTCCGACGCCGCGCGGGTCGAAGGAGACCAGGTCGAAGGAGTCGCGCACCTCCTTGCCGACGGACAGCGGACCGGAGCGCATCGGTTCGACGCCCGGACCTCCGGGGCCGCCGAAGTTGAACACCAAGGAGCCCTGGCGGACCTCGGCGGGGCCCTGGGCCGGGTGCCGGATGACGGCCAGGTCGAGGGTCTCCCCGTCGGTGTCTCCATGGTTCACGGGCACGGTGAGGGTTCCGCACTCCAGGCGGGACGTCCAGTCGGGATCACCCTCGGTGGGGTCGGCCCCAGCGAGTTCCTCCGCGGTGAAGCAGGGTTCCCAGTCGATCTCCTGTCCGTAGAAGGGCAGTTCGCCGTCCTTCTGGTCGGCCGGGGCCAGCCCCGTGGTCGCGACCATGACCGCCGTCAGAACCGCGGCAGCGAGAGCCCGTCCGCCCGTGCAGCGCACCCGCACACCCTCCTTCACAGCAAGGAAACACCGAGGCTTCAATACTCTGAGTGATCATGCGTGTAGCTGTGGTGCACATTCCGGCGCACGGGTAAACAGTGCGTTCCTCTGCTCTTTACCAGCCGCGGGCCTCCCAGGGGTGTCACCACGGCGGGCAGGAGTGCCCGGCCTCCGGGACGTCCCCCTCCAGGAGGTAGGCGTCGACCGCCTCGTCGACGCAGGGATTGCCGTAGCCGTAGACCGTGTGCCCCGAACCCTCATACGTGAGCAGGGCCGCGGTCGCCAGCTGGTCGCTGAGCTCCTCGGCCCACGCGTAGGGGGTGGCCGGGTCACCGACCGTGCCCACCACGAGGATCGGCGGCGCGTCGGGGGCGGTGAACCCGGTCGGCGCCTCCTCGGTATCGGCCCAGTAGGCGCAGGGCAGCTGTTCCCACACCAGGTCAGTACCGAAGAACGGCGCTTCCCCGGCGACCCGCTCGGCCGTGTCCCGGTACACCTCGGGGTCGGTCGGGTCGGAGCGGTCCGCACAGTTCACGGCGGTGAGGGCGGCCTCGGAGTCCAACTCCCCGGAGCCCGGAACGGGGTCCCGCTCGCCCTCGTCCGCGTCGCGTTCCTCGTACTGGCCGAAGGTGTTGTCGTAGAGGCGGTCCAGCTGGGGCCCCGCACCCTCCGGATCCTCGTCCAAGGCGGCGAGGGTGTCGGCCAGTTCGTCCCAGGCCGCCTCGTAGTAGAGCTCCATGCTGACCATCCCCAACAGGGCGGACCCGTCCACCGGCATGCCCCGGGCTTCGGGCGGGTCGTCGTCGAGCCGATCCAGGAGCCCGCCCATCTCGGCGTCCGCCGCGTCCTCGCCGCTGAAGAGGCAGTCACCGCGCCGTACGCAACCGGCGACGAACTGGTCCCAAGTGCCCTGGAAGGCGTCGGCCTGCTCCGCGGCGATCTCGACGTTGGGGCGTTCGGTCTCCACCGCGCCGTCCAGGACCAGGGCCCGGGTGTTCTCGGGGAACATCTCCGCGTACAGGGCGCCGATATGGGTGCCGTACGAGAAGCCGGCGTAGGTGAGCTGTTCATCGCCCAGGGCCTCGCGGACCAGGTCGAGGTCGCGGACCACGTTGACGGTGCCCATGTTGGCGAGGAACTCCTCCCCCACCGTTTCCGCGCAGCTGTCCGCGTAGTCCCTGGCGGTGTCCTCCAGAGCGGCGAGGTCGGTGTCGGTGACGTTCTCGGGGTCGGCGACGCCCCGGCGGGCCTCGTCCATGGCGTACCAGTCGCCGCAGGCGAAGCCCTCGCTCTCGCCGACCCCGCGCGGGTCGAAGGAGACCACGTCGAAGGCGGCGTGCACGTCGTCGTCCAGGAAGGGGAAGTCGAGCATCTCCACACCGGGCTCGCCGGGTCCGCCCGGATTGAGGACCAGCGAACCGATCTGCTCGTCCGCGCGGCCGCTGGCGGGCTGCCGGGCCAAGGCCAGCCCGACGGTGGCGCCTTCGGGATCGCCGTGGTCGAGCGGGACTGCGACGGTCCCGCACTCCAGGGTCTCCAGCCAGTCCGGGTCGCCGCCCCATTCGGGCGCTTCGTCCAGTTCCGAGTCGGAGAAGCAGGGTGTCCAGTCGACGCTGTCCACGGGTGGGGGCTCGGGTTCCTCCGCCCCCGGAACGCAGCCGGAGAGGAAGAACACCGCCGCGCTTGCCAGGACCCAACCGCCCGTGTACCGCATATTCCGCCGTCTTCGATCCCGCGCGGCCAGGCCGCCGCGCCCCGCCCCCATCTTGGCGCACCGGCCGGTGCGGGGCACGGGGGCGGGGCGCGGATTGGCGGGGTGTGGGTCGGGCGGACGGATCGCCCCGGGGTCAGAGCTTGGAGGCGTCCGTACGCAGCAGCTCCGGGGGGCGGTTCGGGTCCACCGCCAAGACCAGGGGACGCAGGGGTTCACCGAAGCAGAGGCCGGGAGCGTGTTCGGCCGGGTCGGTCCGATCGCCCGCGTCGACCTGGGCAATCCAGTCCACCAGTTCCCCCGCGCGCGACACGTCGCCTCCCGGCCTGGTCAGGCCCAGGACCGTACCGGCCACATCACAGCGCACGTTCAGGTGCAGTGTCGCAGCGAACACGCTCTGGGCCCACGCGCCCGGACGTACGTCCCGCAGCGGTCCGTCGAAGGTGCGTCTCCGGCTCCGGGCCGGAGCGGTCAGGCCCACCGCGCGGTCGTCGAAGGTCAGCACCAGACTGGGCCGCTCCTGCGCGGTCAGGAAGGAGTCCGGGTCGGCCAGGGAGGCGTCCCACCACACCCGGCACCGGCCCGTGGCCGCGGTGCGGAGCTCGTCGGCGGCCAGGTCGAGCAGTGCCACGTCCACCTGGTCGCGCGCGGGGCCGGTGACCAGACCCGACAGGGCCCCGGCATCCGGCGGCGCGGCCCCCTCGGACGGCAAGGGTTCGTAACCGGACAGCACCAGCGGCCAGTCGATGCTGGCGCGTCCCTCGAGTTCGCTCCGGCCGTGCCTCAGGCAGACCACCGACCGGTCGCGGGCCCGCTGGTAGGTGGCACAGGCTCCGCTGAGGCGGGCGGCCTTGGCCAGTCCCAGACTCATGGCCTTGGTGCCGGTGGTGATGTCGACGGCCACCGGCTGGCCTTCCCCGCGCTCCCGCTCGATCCACTCGAGGGCGACCGCCGCGACGGCGTCGGCGTCGTAACCGTCCACGGGGTCGGCGGCCAGCCGGACCCGGTTCCGGTAGCCCTCGGAACGCAGGGTGTCGGGGTCGGCCGGAGGGCCGTCCGGGTGTTCAGCCGCATGCAGCGTGCGGGCGACCGCGTCGCGCACCTTGGCGCGCAGGCTCTGGTTGGAGGGCAGCACGAGGGTGCGGGCCGGGCGGTGCGCGTGCACGGCTGCGAGCGTGCCCAGTCTGCTTCCACCGAGCGGTGTGACGAGCAAAGGCCCGTCGTCCGGGCCCGGGTGGCGGGAGGGCCGTGCGGGCACACGGGTTGCGGGTTCGGACGTGGCGGCCGCGCCGCGGGGCCCGGGTGGGGGCGCGGCGGCCCGGACCGGGAAGAACCTGTCGCGCACCTCGTCGAAGGAGGTCACCCGCTCCAGCAGGATGTCCAGGTTCCACGTGTGGACGTGGCGGGCCGACAGCGCCGGGTTGTAGGAGGTGATCTCCTCGCGCAGCTCGGAGACGACGGGGCCCGCGTAGACGAAAAGGACCTGGGTGGCGCTGCCGAAGACCCGGCGGGCCTTGGCCACGGTCCACCCGGCGCGGGCGACCACGTCCTCGGCACGCGTCTTGGCCTCCACGCAGAGCACGCGGTGCCGGTAGCGGACCAGGACGTCGAAGTCCGCGATCGAACCGCCACGGCGGAAGGGGTCGGCGACGCGTCGGGCGCCGAGGACCTCCGTGTCGGACCGTCCGCTCAGCAGGCGCCTCAGATGGGCGAGAACGCGCCCCTCGGCCGCGATCCCGTTCCGCTCGCCTTCGGGCAGGCGGGGGAACGCGTCGGCCAGGGCGCCCGTACCGCCTTCGAGGAACCTTCGGACGGGTTCGGGGTCGCGGTCGTCCAACCAGTGGGCCCCGTGGATCGCGGCCAGCGTGCGCAAGTCCACGCCTCGGCCGTGCACCGGGCGCCCGGAGCGGGTGGTGTCCGCTGTGCGCAGCACATCGACGCGGGGGTCCAGGTAGTGGCGCCAGCGGCGGGCCACGGGCGGAAGCGCGTTCTCGTGGTGCAGGGCGGCGGCCACGCTCATGACCTTGGTTCCGCCGGTGTAGTCGAGGTACCAGGGCCGCCCGGAGAGCGCGCGGCGGACGGAATCCAGGAGCGCGGTGACCGGACGGGGGTCGTGCGGGTCCGGGCCCACGCTGAGCACACGCACGGAGAGGCGGGGGGCGAGGCGTTCGACAGCGTCGGCGACCCGGCGTGCGACCATCAGGGTGCCGTCACTGGAGACCAGGATGAGCTGGTCGACGGGCAGGGTCAGCGCTGCCAGCAGGGCCGGGGTGGGGTTCTGCCCCACGAGGACGACGGCGACTCGGGGTTCGTCCACGGTTTCCTTTCCCACACGGGTGGGAACGAGCCGTTTTCCGGCCGTTTCCGGGCGACAGGAGCAGGGGCCAGATTACTCAACCACGCCCGGAATGGATCAAGTGAGTGCTTTCTCCGGTTCGCGCGCTGGTGGACGCCCCTTCGGTGACGTGAGCACAAATGAACGGCAGCCGGTGACCATCCCCCTGTCGTCCCGCACGAAATCGGAGGGCACCAGTAGGTCGTCCCGCTCCGGATGGGCCGAGCTCACGACGGAGGAGACGATGTACCACACCCCCTCCCTCGGCTCGGGCAGGACCGCGCGGCTGCGCCTCTCGGCCAGGAGGGGCAGACCCTCCACCGGGTTCAGGGGGGTGCGCACCGCCTCGACCCGGGCCGGATCCGGTGCTTTGCGCCAGCTCCGGATCACGCGCGCCTGCTCGTCGACGATTCTCACCTCATGCGGCGTCAGATTGACCACGGGCATCCGCTCGGTCTCCCGTTCTTCTCGATCCATGGCGCTCGGCCACGCTGTCCGGCCCTCCGCGCCGCCCCCCCGTTCCGAGGCCCTCACCGCAGTCTCTCGGACACCGGATCGGACACCGGCCCCGGAGGCCGGGGGCCAGGGGGCGGGGGGCGGGGTCGGGATCGGGCACGGGGATCTCTTCGGAGCGAAAACCCCTGTTCATTCTGAGACACCTGTGGCCTATGACCGTTTAATCCAATAATTACACTCGCGGTCTTTTTCAGGATCATGGTCGCCAATTGACAGTTCAGCACCAACGGACCTATTTTGTTGTATGACCTCCCGTTAACGCAGGAGTGTCACCGAAGGACTCACAGCTCGTCAGCGCGTCTCCCCGGAAGGGCTGGGGAACGTCCCCGCCCCGAATCACTCGGGGAGAAGAGTTCGTGAGTGAACACCAATGCTCCGCCTGGGGGCTGTTCCGTTCCACCGCCTTCCTGCACGTCTTCACGCGTGCACTGGGTTGCGGAGCATGTTCCGCGGACGGAACCGCACAGGACTGCGCCGGGCACTCCGAACAGTTCTGCGACTACGTCGAGCTGTGTGTCGAACACTGCCCGTGCCCAGAGCACGCCGGTGACCCGCACAGCGTCGTCGCCATGCGCATGGCCCGCGCCCTGCCCGACGACAGGGGCGTGGACCGCGGCGCCGCGCACCGGCTCCGCGACGCCTTGGACGACGTGCGCCGCGACCGCTCCTACAAGAACCTGCGCCACGTCTACCCGCACCGCGGCCAGGGCGGCCAGCTCCGCTGCATCTTCTCCGAACGCCCCCGCCGCTGGGCCCAAAGGCGCGACGTCGCCCGGATCGCCACCGACGTGATCGAGCAGGAAGCCTTGGCCCTGCTGGTACTCACCGCGGGATGGGGCAACCCGGCCGCCGACCTACCCGAGGACATCCACCCCGGTGAGTCCGTCTCCTTCACTGAGGACGGCAGCGCCGTGCCCGTCGCCGACCTGCACGGCCGGTCTCTCACCACGGTCAAGGAACCACCGATGGTCTCCACCGCCACCGGCGACTACCTGCTGCGCAAGCTCGCCGAACTGGCCTCCGGGCGTGACGCCGACCCCGGCCGCACCGCCGACCAGCGCCGCCGACTGCTCCTGCGCCAGCTGCTGCCCAACCTGAGCGGCGAGGACGTGGCCCGCCGCCTGACCGGGGTACTCAGCAGAATGGCCCTGCGCATGCCCGACCATTTCGCCCTGGTGCAACGCGCCCGAGGCCGGTCCCGGAGCGCGCCCTACACCCCGGTCCCCGCCCAGCCTCCCGGTGCCGACAGCACCTACGGTGAGGACGCCCCTCGGACCGAGGTCCTCCAGGAGAGTGAACAACGGTGGCTGAGCTGGTTGGCCCACGAGCTCACCGCCCGGGCCCAGGCCCACCGGGCGGCCTTCGACGCCGATCCACCCGGCGCACTCGACACGCTCCTGTGCCGTCTCCTGGAGGAGGGTCCACCGGTACCCGAACGCTGGCGGGACGCCCAGAACGACCCGGACCGCCGCGCCGACCTCCTGGACGCCCTCGCCGAGAACATCAGCGGCTGAAGTGTGTGCCGCCGGAACGCGCCGGCTTCGACTCCCCGGAGCGGTGGATCGGCAGGAGCCGCAAGGCGTCGCGGTCGGAGACGGAGCGGGCGGTGTAGACCTCGAGCCGGTGGTCCGGGCTGTCGGGCTGGAGCCAGCACTGGTAGTCGACGTCCAACGCGCCCACGGTGGGGTGCTGGAGGCGCATGGTCCCGACAGTGCAGTCGCGCACGTCCACCTCGGACCACAGTGCCGCGAACTCGGGGCTGCGCATGATCAGCTCCCCGATGAGCTCGGCCAGACGCCCGTCGGTGGGGTGCCGACCGGCGGTCAGGCGAAGGTAGGCCACGTGCACCACGGCGAGCTCGTCCCAGTTGCGGTGCAGGTCGCGGGTGAGCGGGTCGAGGAAGAACATCCGAGGCGCCGACGGACGGTTCTCGGGATCGGTCGGCGCGTCGAAGTCCAAGTGTTCGGCGGTCAGGGCGTGCCCGGCGCGGTTCCAGGCCAGGATGTCGCCTCGGCGGCCCAGCAGGACCGTCGGTGCCCCCTCCCCGAGGGATTCCAGCAGTGCCAGGACCCGCGGGTGCGGCTCCTCGGGCCGCGGCCGGACCAGGCGCGCCACCGGCGGGCGGCCCGCCAGGTTGTGCAGGTGGACCACCTCGACCTCGTCGAGCCGCAACACACGGGCCAGGGAGTCGAGCACCTGCACTGAGGCCGTGCCCGCCTGGTCCTGCTCCAACCTCGTGTAATACCCGGCGCTGACCCCCGCGAGCTGGGCCAGTTCCTCACGCCGCAGCCCGGGAACGCGGCGCGGCGAACCGTACACGCGCAGGCCTACGTCGTCGGGGGTGACACGGTCCCGTCGGCTTCTGAGGTAGGTACCGAGGCTCTCGAGTTCCATACCCCGATCGTAGGTCCGGACGGCTCGGTGGCGCCTGCACCTGTCAGGGATACCCACGGCACGGCTCTGGCTGGTTCTCGGAGCGGCGGCCACTGTCGGATCCATGAATGAACAACTCACGTCCCGCTCTCCGGGGAACCGGACGAGCCGCCGCTCCTGGCTGGGCCTGGCCGTCGTCCTGGGCCCGGTCCTCCTGGTCGCGATGGACAACTCCATCCTCTTCCTCGCGATGCCCCGCATCACCGACGCCCTCTCCCCCACAGCTGACCAGTCCCTGTGGATCCTCGACATCTACGGGTTCGTCGTCGCTTCGCTGCTCATCACCTTCGGCAGCATCGGGGACCGCTACGGACGCCTCAGACTGATGATGATCGGCGCGACCGTATTCGGCGCGGGGTCGGTCGGGGCGGCGCTGTCACCCTCCCCGGAGGCACTCATCGCCTTCCGCGCGCTGATGGGACTGGGCGGAGCCACCCTCCTGCCCTCGGGGCTCGCGGTGATCAGCGAACTCTTCCGCGACCCCAGACAGCGGGCCCAGGCGATCGGGCTCTTCGCGGCGACGTTCGCCGCGGGTATCGCGATCGGCCCGGCCACGGGAGGACTGCTCTTGAGCACGTTCGCCTGGGGATCGGTCTTCCTGATCAACATCCCCGTCGTCCTGGCCTTCCTCGTGCTCGCGCCCCTCGTCCTGCGGGAGGTGCGCGGCGTCCGGCCCGGGCGGGTGGACGCGCTGAGCGTGGTCCTGTCGACCGCAGGCCTGCTGCTGACCGTGCACACCGTCAAGGACGCCGCCGGACACGGGCTCGCCTGGTCCCAAGGCGCCACGGCGGTGGTCGGAGTCGGCCTCCTGTGGTGGTTCCTCCGCAGGCAGCGCGGGCTCGAACACCCCCTGCTCGACCTCTCCCTGTTCCGGGAGCGCGTCTTCTCCCTCGCAATCGCCACCGGGCTGCTGTCCCTCTTCGTGTGGTCCGCGGCAAGCTACCTCACCGGCATCTACCTCCAGTCAGTCCTCGGCCTCGACGTCCTCACCGCGGCGATGCTGGCGGTTCCGGGCGCCCTCACACTCACCGTGACCTGCATCGCGACGCCCAAGTTCTTCCACCGGTTCGGAAAGCGGACCGCGCTCGCCGCTTCGCACCTGCTGGTCGGTACCGGGCTCGCCCTGCTACTCCCGGCCACCACCGAGGCCGGAGTCGCCTGGTTCATCGCCTCCACCGTCATCGCGGGCGTCGGCTACGGCATCTCGTTCAGCGTGGTCGCCGAGACAGCGGTCTCTGCCGTACCCAAGGAACGCGCGGGATCGGCCGGCGCCATCGCCGAGACCAGTAACGAACTCGGCAACGCGCTGGGTGTCTCCCTCCTCGGGTCAGCCGCCGCACTGGTCTTTCGCCTACAGGGGCCCGACGTGGCGGAAACCCTGACCGAGACGCTGGACGCCCCAGGGTTGTCCGCTGCCATGGCCGAGGGCGCCCGAACAGCCTTCCTGAGCGGGATGCACGTCGCCGCGGCCGTCGCGAGCGCCGCGTCGTTCGCCGTCGCGCTGCTCGCCCTGCGCTGGCTGCCCAAGCAGGGCGAGGAATCCACACGGACACCGGTGGTCGAGCACCAGATGGTCGAGCACCAGAACTGAGCGCGTCCGGACTTCGTGCCCGGCCGCGTGCCCCACCGCGTCCTGCCGCACGCCCCCGCCCCGACCCCGGCCCCGCCGCATCCTGTTGAAACGTGGCCTAGGTGCACTGACCGGACAGGGGTGTGGGGTTTGTTGGGTGGGTGGGGTCAGGTACGGGTGGGTGGGGTCAGGTATGGGTGGATGGGGTCAGGCATGGGTGGGTGGGGGTCTGTTGGGTGGGGTTTGCCCGTGGGGGTGTTGGTCTTGTGCGGGTGGTTTCCCCCTTTTCCTGCCGCTTGATGGTGGCCGTCTCCGCTGCGCGCGTCAAGGTCGTCGCCGTCGAAGCGCTGGCGCGCTATCGAAGGGCGCTCCACCTTGACCCGCTTCGCTGCGACGGCGGGTGGGCGGCTATCAGGAAACGGGGGAGGTGTGGTCGGGGAGGCGATGGGCCCCAAGGGGCCCGGAGGGCCGGGCCTCAACGGCACAAGCACGGCCTGGCGGCCGTCAACTGCCCCGGCCTCCGGCCGGGTGCGCCACTCCGCCGGAGCGTTGACGCCTGGGGGTGTCGCGGCCGGTCATGCTCTGCTGCGAACCCCTCGGCCTGGGGGCCGGTTCCTGCCCCTGCGCCGGAGCGGAGCGGTTGGCGGTGTCGCGGCTGGTCCATGTGTGCGGCGAACCCCTTTCGGGTGCCTTTTCCCCGATGATCTTGCCTCTGTCTCCACCCTCGACCGTCGAGAGTGGAGACAGAGGCAAGATCATCCCCTATTAGCGACCTGGAATTCCAGGTGCGGACAAACACCAAGGCGAGTGGGTAGATAAAGACCATTCCGGGTGGCGAGAAAAGGGCGCCCGAAAAGGGTGTCTGCGGGCCACCATGGGGAAATCAGTTTCGAAGTTACCGCCGGTAACACTCCCCATTTTCGGGCGTTTCGCTTACAATGGAAGAATGACGATCTCTCCTGAAGCACCCACCCCCACCGGGCACACCCCGGTGGATGCCGCGGTGGTCGCTGCCCGGGACGAGACCACCGCGTTCTTCGACCGCGACGTGCCCCTGGGCGCGGCGGGTGAGGTGCTGGACCAGGCCACCCGGGTGTGGGAACACCTCGACCAGATCAAAGTCAGCATGGCCGCCCGACTGGCCCAGCTTGAGGCCACCGGGCAGCTGCTGGAACAGGGCGGACAGAAAAGCCTGGAGGCGTGGCTGCGCCACGCCTTCGGAATTCCTGCTGGGCAGGCCAACGACCTGGCCCTGATCGGGCGCGCCGAATTCCGTCAGGAAATGGCCCCCACTCTGGAGGCGTTGCACTCCGGGGTTCTGTCGGTGGGTGAGGCCGCCGCGGTGATCAAGGGCGCCGATGCCGGGGTGGAGAAAAGGGAGAAGGGTGACCACCCCGACCCGGAGCTGTTCCGCGCGAAAATGGAATGCGGAATCCTGGACTTCAAGGAGTCCCGCCCGAACATGTCGGTGGGCCAGATCACCCACTTCGCCCACCAGCTGTGCATGCGACTCAACCCGAACAAGGTGGAAAAGGACCACGCCGCCGCCCACGCCGCCCGGGGCGCCCAACTGGTCACCACCTTCGACCGCACGTTCCTCCTCCAGATGTGGGGCTCGCCCGCCGATGCCCTGCGGATCCAGGTCGCGTTGGACAACTACCAGGTGCCCTTCCACCCCGAGGACGGGCTGTCCAAGTACGAGCGCACCTACGACGCCCTGATGGCCGCGTTGGGCTTCGCCCAGTCCCACCAGGGGTGCGAAACCCCGACCACGGCCACGGCGTTGATCAACATCACCGTGCCCGCCACCTCCCTGGCCGGGGACGAGGAAGCCGAGGACGCTGGTCCGGCCACCACGGAGACCGGGCAGGTCGTGCCCATCTCGGTGGTGCGCGAATTGATCGGCCAAAGCTGGATCCGCCGCCTGGTGGTGGAGCAGAAGAGCGGGCAGGTCCTGGACGTGGGTCGCTCGTGCCGGTTGGCGCCGCCCAAGATCCGGGCGGCCGCCTTCCACGGCCACACCAGCTGCGCGTGGCAGTACGGGTGCGAGGTGCCCCTGCCCTGGACTCAGGCCGATCACATCGTGGAGTTCTGGCAGGGCGGCACCACCAGCGCCGCCAATATCCAGCCGTTGTGTGCGACCCATAACCAGGTCAAGCACCGGTGGTCGGTACGCCAGGACCGCCGGATGTGGTCGGGCCGCAACCGAGGCCGCACCGGAAACCAGGAGGGGGACCCGGATGGGGATCCAGCCCCACCCCCGAACCCGTAACCGACCACCCCCAACCACAATCACCCCTGCCTGCGCCGGGTCTCTATCCCCGCATGGCCAGAACCCGACCCGGCCCCCGACCTTCCCGGCCCCCGAGGCCGGGGGTGAGACCTCGCCCTAGAAGCACACTCACCCCTGCTTTTTGCTTCTAACAGGGGGCCTCACCCACGCCCCGGCACCGGCCGCCCCCAGACACCAGCCCCCACACCGGCCGGGGTTCGCCGCACACCATGACCGGCCGCGACACCCCCAGGCGTCAACGCTCCGGCGGAGTGGCGCACCCGGCCGGAGGCCGGGGCAGTTGACGGCCGCCAGGCCGTGCTTGTGCCGTTGAGGCCCGGCCCTCCGGGCCCCTTGGGGCCCATCGCCTCCCCGACCACACCTCCCCCGTTTCCTGATAGCCGCCCACCCGCCGTCGCAGCGAAGCGGGTCAAGGTGGAGCGCCCTTCGATAGCGCGCCAGCGCTTCGACGGCGACGACCTTGACGCGCGCAGCGGAGACGGCCACCATCAAGCGGCAGGAAAAGGGGGAAACCACCCGCACAAGACCAACACCCCCACGGGCAAACCCCACCCAACAGACCCCCACCCACTGAGCGCCCACCCATCAGCCCCACCCACGGGGGCTGTCAGGCGCGCCCCCAACTCCAACACCCGCAGGTGGCTTGCAAGCCTGTCGCGCCTCTTCCGCCAGTCCTTTCGCTCAGCTCGCTCAGCTGTCCCGGAAGCGTTCGGTGAGCGGGGGCAGGACCGGGTACTCGGCGAACTGGCGCAGGGACATCACCGCGGTATCGGTCCAGGGCAGGCGGTGGCGCCAGCGGGTAGCCAGGCACACGTCGGTGGCTTGGTCGACCTCCGGCCAGCGATCCGGGTCGGCGGATCCGGGGAGGCGGTGGGCGACGAGGGCCGTGGAGAAGGCGTCCAGGAAGGTTTGGACCAGGTCGGGGCGGGCTCGGCTGATTCCGGCGTCGGGGCGCAGGGAGAGGTCGGCGGCGCGGGCATGGCGGTCCACGAGGTAGAGCTCGGGGCTCAGGTGCACGCTGCCCATGCCGAGGGACTTTCCCATCCCGATCTTGTGGGCGTGCTCGGGGTCGGTGGGGTCGCCGCCGCCGACCGGGTTGGCGAGCAGGAGGGCGCGCAGCAAGGCGCCGAGTTCGGCGTCGGTGAGGTTGGTGAAGGTGATTCGGGACCGCAGGGTGAGGCCGTCCCGGAGCGGGACGATGTCGCGCTGGGTGTCGCGGGGCGGGCCCGCGGCCGTGTCCGGTGGCAGGACGGCGATGCCTAGGTCGTCTTGGGCGCGCTCGTCGTAGCGGACGGGGTTGCCCAGCCGCGCGTCGTGCCGGTGCAGGTAGGCCTTGTAACCACCCAGCCTGACCCGGCCCTCGTGCGACCATGTGACGATGTCGGGGCGGTCACCCGAGGCCGCGTCAGGCCCCTGGACGAGGTAGTTCGCGAAGCAGCCGCGCTGGGGCGAGAGCAGCCGCACGCGCAGGGCGGCACCGTCCGGGTAGTCGGGGTCGGGGTCGGTGCTCAGCGCGTTGCCGAAGGACACCCTGCCCTTGAGCGCCCCGGCTTCGCCCGCGAACACGTCGGTGTCGCCGAACAGCGCACGGCACACGTCCACGGTGCGCCCGGCCCGGTCGGATCGGTTCGCGTCGCCGTGCTGCGGGCTGAGCACCTCCTTCGGGACGGCGCGGCGGATCGGGTTGTCGTCGCTGACCGCGATCCGGTATCCGCCGGAACGCCCGAAGGAGACCACCCGGCCCGGGAGGTCGACGTCGAACCATACGGGTTCCAGGCTGCTCCTCGGCAGTCCTCCCCCTCCGGCCCCGGCGACGGGCGGCCGTTCGGGGTCGTTGCCCCCGGCCCCCAGAGTGTCGGGAAAGGCGGCCCGCTGGTAGCCGGTGACCTGCTCCGCCGATTCGAACAGCTCCACCATGGCGTCAGGGACGGGGAGGCGTCCGGTGCGCAGGTCGCGGGGTCGGGGGAACAGGTAGGCGTTGCGCCGGTTCCCCGCGGCGGCCCCGGTCAGGACCACCAGGGCCGGGACCACACCGCCTCCGGCAGGTCCGGTGTGGTCGGCCAGGTGGGCGCGGGCCTCTTCCTCGGTGGGCGCGACGGCGGCGACCTTGCGCTCCCCGGGCAGGTGCACCGCGTACACCCAGCGGTGCTGCAGACGGCCGTGCTGTGCGTGGGCGGCGGGGACGTAGGTGTTGCCCCGAGGCGGGTCGGGAAAGTCGGTGACCCCGAAGTCCCAGGTGCGCAGGCTCTTCCGGAGCACGTTGAAGGACACCTTGAGGGCCCGGCCGGGTTCGGGTTCCAGGGCGGTGGCGGGGACCTCGACGACGAACCACCCCTCGCCCCGGGGTGCTCGGTACAGGAACCCCTGCTTGGTGCTCAGGCCCGCGCGGCGTTTGCGGTAGTGGCCGTGTTGTTGCGCCATGACTTTGCGGGCCCGCGTGGACAGGGAGCTGTCGGAGCTGTACGGATCGATACGCACCGGGGCTCGGAAGAACAGCATGGGCGTGTTCACCGGGCCGCTCTCCCCGCTGGTGAGCATGCGGAGCGTGTTGCGGACCAGGCCGCGCAGGGTGGAACCGGGCACGGCGGGCAGTGACCGGCCGCCGTGCGGGAAGCGGGTGGAGGCGGACACCCGCCCCCGGCCCAGGGTCTGGCCGACGAAGGTCGGGGTGAGCGTGGTCAGGGTGAGATCGATCCAGCCCGAATGCGTACCGGGGACGGTGCGGTCATGCGAGCGGAGCAGGTCGTCGATGTGGTGCACGGAGTGCAGAGCGGCGGCGGGCAGCGGGGCCTCGGCCAGCCGGACCAGGCCGTAAGGGGCTATGGCCCGGTAACCGCCGGGACGTCTGCCCGGGCCCACCCGGTCGGCCACGTGCCGCGGGCCCACCATCAGTACTCCTCGGTCCGGTCCCCGGTACCCACCTCGAACTCCGGCCCGGTGGGTTTGGCTCCGGCGCACAATCCCGTAAGCCGGTGGAACACCACCCCGACCGTGCCCGTGACGGGATCCTCCGCCCAGTACTCCCGAACGGTCAACCAGGTGCCGGTGCTCTCCAAAGCGGAACGCCCCCGTTCCGGCAGCGGGCGCGGACGCCCGGAGAAGTCGACCCACGCCACCGGCAGTACCGCCTCGGCCCCCGAAGGCTCTCGGGTCACCGACAGGGGCACGTCACCCTCCAGAGTGCGGCTGTGGGCGGTGCCGGTCCACCCCTGGAGCAGGAAAGACCGGTCACGGGGGCGCAACCACGCGGGCAGGGGACCGGGCGCGTCGGCGCTGAGCCACCCCGAAACCGCTCCCTCACCGAGGCGGATCTGCGCATGCGGGCCGAACACGAGCACCTCCAGGACCCGCCAGCGGTCCGTCGCGGGGTCGAGGGAGGGCGCGGAGAGGTGTTCGGTGGGCGGGCTGTCCGATCTGCGCCACCGGCCGTCGGGGCAGGATCCGGTGATCCGGCCGTCACCGAGTTCGGCCAGCAGCCACTGTGGGCCGCCAGAGACTCCGGAAGGTCCAGCCGCCTCCAGGGCACGGCAGCGGTCGCCCCGGACGAACACGTCGGCCAGTACCTCGTCGATCCGCTCGGGCGGGAGCGGCCGGACCGTCACACCGGCCGGGGCCGGCGGCTCATGGGCCTCGACACTCACGTCTGATCCTCCTCTGCCCGGGCTTTCCCGCCTGCCCGGGGTTCCGCCGCGTATCCCTCGCTACTCCCCGTCTCGGGCTCGACGCCGTGCCCGTGGTCCGCTTCGGTGAGCCGGGTGTGCAGGGCGGCGAGCCACCCGCGCACTGTCCTTGCCGCCTCGCCGTCCGGAGCGCGCAGGGCGGACAGGAGGTCCACCCGCTCCGGTTCCTCCCCGGTTCCCTTGTAGGTGACCAAGACGGCCCCGGTGGCGGAGAGCCTGCCGTTGCCGCTCCCGGCTCCCGCGCCGAGCGTGTCGAGCGGAACGGTGGCCAGTTCGCGCACGACCAAGGCGAGCAGGCCCCGGATCGCGTCATCGGGTTCGGTGATGTCCAGGACGGCCTCGGCCGACCCCCCGCAGTGCAGGTCCTTGGTGAACAGGCGGCCGCTCACGGCGTCCCCGAACAGGGCGTCCACCGTCAGGCGGGTGGTCGTCAGGGGCGCCCCGCCGGTCAGCACGGGTGTGGCACGCAGGCGGATCCGCGCGGGGACGGGCGGGACCGGAGGGGCGCCCGGCCGGTGCACGGTGTCAGCGCCCCACCAGTGATCGTGCCACGCCCGCCAGTGCCCGCACTCCCCGTCCCTCTCGGAACCCCTCTGCGCCCCGGCTTCCCGCGACGCACCCGCTCCCCGCAGGTGCTCGGCGGCGTCGCGGACCAGTCGGCCGCCCAACCGCTTGAGAAGCGCGAACAGCGCGGCGTCTCCAAGGACCGGGCGGACCTCCACCTGGTCGTCATCGTTACCGGAGACGGTCGGCCGCCGCCGGTGCGCGCGGTCGACCTCGGCCAGCCGCCCGGCCTCGGGGACGTCCCCGATCAGGAGCAGGCCCGGACGCAACGAGGAGGGGTCGGAGGGCGGTGGTGTCTCGGGGGCGGGTTCGGCGCGTTCCGCCACGTTCAGTTCCAGGTGCAGCTCTGCCCGCTGCCGGCGGTCCACGCTCAGGGCCCTCGCGGCCAGGTGGGCGGCGATCGCGGTGCGTCCGTGCTCGCGCAGCCCGGTGTCCAAGAGGGCGGCCAGGTCAGTGGCGCCGGAGGCCGCCAACGCCTCACGCCCCTCCCGCCAGCGGCTCTCCCAGTCACGGGAATGGTAGCCGAACCACTCGGGCTCGTCGGTGAGATCGTGGCGGACCGCGGCCCAGCGGGTGGCCCGCACCGCCCCGTGGCCGCGGCCCGAACTCCCGCCGATCCGGATGCCCGGGCCGTCGCCGCCGAACCCCCGTGCCGCCAGGACGAACTGGGTGAGGAGCCGGGCCTCGTCGGCGGGGGCTGCCACGTGCAGCCGCAGGTGGGCGGTGAACACCGTCCCGGCGGGCAGGACCTCCCACTGCCACATCCGCCCGGGTCGCACTGCGCCGGTAGCGGGGTCGACCCGGGTGCCCACCCGCACCGTGACCGGGGCGGACTCCGGCAGGGTGGCGTGGGCGTCGTCGACGTCCAGGGCGCTGGGTGACGGGGCCGAGACGCCCGTTCCGGTGGCTGCGCGCGCGTCGTCCGAACCCAGGAGGGTGGCGACGCCGGCGGTGTCCGCGGTGCGAGCGACGAGTTCGTGGCGGAGCAGGCCCGCGAGCGTGGTGGCACGCAGCCGGGGCACGCCGGTGCGCGGGTCGCGGTCGAGTGAGAGGTCCACGTCGCTCTCCGCGGCGTGCCGGGGCGTCGCCCGTGCGGCGCCCACGTGGGCGTCGGTGAGCAGGAGCAGCCGGGCCGTGAGCTCCCACACTACGGCGTCCGGCCGAGGGCCGTGCGCGTCTACGGGTCCCGTGGTCACCGCGCCGCACCCCCGCCCCGGGGCCGTTCCTGCTCGGTGCGCAGGACCCGCGCCGCCTCCGCCAGCCAGGAGGAGACCAGCAGCAGGCAGAGCCGCGCGGAGGCGTGGTGTTCCCATCTCTCGGCCTGGTCCGAGAGTCCGCTCTCCCGCTCGCTGGGCGGCAGGCCGTCCGGGGACGCGAGGTCGACGGCGGCCAGGGCCCGGGCGTAGGCCGGTTCGTGGGCGAGCCGGGGGCGATTGGCCCGCCACCAGGTGACGGCGGCCTCTCCACCAGAGAGGCCGCCCAGCCACCGGTGGACCGTGGTGTGCCCCGGCCCCTCGGGCTGGGCGAGCCGCGCCCGCTGCAGCGCGCGCACGGCCCGTTCCCGGAGTACCTTGTGCGTCCCGGAGCCCGAGGACGCCCCGGAGAGGGTCTGTGCGAGCGCGGTCAATGCCTGGTCGGGGGTGCGGTCGGTACGGGCCACCACCTCGCGCAGCCGCCCCAAGAGGCTGGGAGTGAGCGGGGCGAGCGTGCCCGCTGAGGCCAGGGCGCGCGCGTGGTCGCGGACCGGCTGCGCCGCGGCGTTCCACAGCAGTTCGTCGTACAGGGCTCCCAGTTCCGCGTCGCGTTCGGGCCGCAACGGGTTGGGGGCCTCGAGCACGCGGCCGTCCGGCAGGGTGGCGGTGCCCTCCCGCCGGGCGGGCACGGGTTCGGACAGCGGGGGGAGCGGTTCGGGGCGGGGCGGTGGCGGGCGGAGCAGGACGAACTGGCCGTACCCGTCCACGGCGCGCTCCCCCAGCGTGTGCGCCTCCAGCTCCCGGATCCGCGCTGTGGAGAGGTCGACGCCGGAGCGCAGCCGCACCACGGAGCCGGGGGCGGCCGCCCAGCGCTGGGCCATGGGACCGCGGTAGCTCCGGTGGTAGGCACCGAGCAGGACGGGTTCGACGTGCGCGGCCTCCACTGACACGGGGGTTCGGGGCAGGCACCGGGCGAGGAGTGCCCGGACCTCCGGCACGAGGGCGTGCGGGCGCGCCTGGCCCTGTTCTCCCACCACCAGTGCCGGGGAGAGCAACAGCAGGTCCACGGTCTCACCCGCCCTCCGCAAGCGGTCCGCCCCCGACCACTCCACCCGGTCCGGGGACAGCAGCCGTTCGGGGTGCACCGGGCCCACCGAGACCCCGCCGTGGGCCCGGGTGCCGCCGGATCCGAGCGTGAGGGTGCCTTCGGCGTCGGCCAGGACGGCGACGATCCGTGCCGCGAGCTCCCGGAGGTCGGCGTGATCAGGGCCGCGCAGCTGCCAACGGGCTTCGAACACCTGGCCCGGGTCCAGGCTCGTGGTGAAGAACGGCACCCCCTGGCCCGGCACACCGGTCCGCGCCCGCCCGAGGTAGCGCTCAGCGGTGGACCGCACGGTGGCGCGCAGTGACCGGTCAGGTGTGAGCGGGTCCCGGACCGCCCGGTAGGGGGTGCCCGGGTCGTCGGCGCCTTCGGCGAAGACGTCGACGAGCGTGTCGCCCTCCTTGCCGGGGGTGTACTGGTGCGCGGGCGGGGGGTAGGCGACCACTTGGACGCCGTCCCAGGCGTGCTGTTCCAACCTCGGGTGGGCCGGGGCGAAGCGGACCCGGTCGCCGCGCGCCACCCACTCGACCAGTTCGCGCTCCAGGCCGCCGCGTTGGAGGACAGCGGCGAGCATGCCGCGCTGGGCGCGCCCGCTCACCGTGGTCTCGGAGTCCACGCGCAGGGGGTCGAAGGAGGTGCGTACGGCCAGGGAGTCGGTGAGCACGTAGCGCAGGGGCAGGTACGCGCACACGGCGAAGGCGCCCGGGTCGCCCCGGTCGGTGGAACTCATGGCGGCGGACCGCCCTCGCGTTCCGTCCTTGTCCGCTGCGGACCGGCCAGGTCCAGCGTGGTGGCGTGCGGGTCGGGGTCGTCGGACCGGGCCAGGCGTACGTCCACCCGGCCCCGGCCGCGGGTGGCCTTCAACCCGATCTGGTCGGTGGCCAGGCAGGCCCGCGCCAAGCAGCGCCAGTGCTCCTCCTCCGGGGGGACCGACCAGGTGAGGGGCGCGGTCAGCGTCAGTCCGGGCAGGAGCACCCGGTTGGTGCGCAGACGGCCCGGCTCCGGTGCCCCGTTCGGGCCGATCTCGACCCCCGACTCCAGGGTCGTGTGCGCGTCGGTGACGGCCCTGCGCAAGGTGGAGCGCGCGGGTTCGGTCCGGCCGGCGAGCGCGTGGGCGACGGCGGCGCGCACCGGGTCACCCGGGACCGCGTGCCCCACCCGCAGGATCCGGTCGGCGCCGTGCGAACGTTCCCGGCCGAACACCCGCTCCACCGCCGCCGATAGGCCGGGCGCGACCGTCAGCGCACTGATCGCCCCCACACGCAGCCGGGCCACGAGCCGGTGCCGGGGCAGCTGGGGCAGCCCCTGCCCGTCGGTGACCACGTCCGTGTCGGCTCCCGTACCGTCCTCGCTCGACCCGACGAAGAGGGCCGGGGAGGCCAGGCGCACCACGATCCGATCCGGTGTGCTCACCGCTGCCCACCCCCGTGCGGCCCGTGCAGGGGGGACGGGGGCGCAGGTTCCTCGGCCAGGCCCGGGTCCACGAAGAGGTCCATCACTCCGACCGCGTCCAGCAGCTCCCCGGGTGTCCAGCCCTCGGGCAGGACCACGGGGCGCCCGGTCACGTGGGCGCGGCGGACCAGTTCGGGTCCGGGGTCGGCCCCCGACACCAGCAGGGGTACCAGGGCCGAGACCAACCAGCCGCGCTGGCGGGCGTCACCGTCGGCGAGCAGACCGCCCTCCGCTGACAGGTAGCGGTCCAGGAAACCGGCGAAGGCCGTGCCCGTCATCGGCAGGGCGGTGCGGGGCGGCCCCGCCCGGCGCGCGCGTTCCAAGCGGCGCAGGACCCGGTCGACCCCGTCGAACCGCGCCGTCCAGGCCACGGTGTGCTCCTCGGCGGCGGTCGGGTCCGCGTCCGTGTCCGCTACCCGCTGTGCCTTGGCCAGACGGCACATGGCCTCGCACAGCTCGTATCCGAGCGAGAGCGGTGCGCCCACCGGCAGTACCGCGATCCCCACACCGACCGTGGGCACGAACGTGGTGTGCCGGCCACCGTCCGGCCCGACCACCGTCCGACCCCCTTCACCGTGGACGGAGGTGAGGGCGCGGTGCAGGGCCACACGGGGGTCTTCGGTGTCGCCGATCCGCTCGGGGTCGGTGTCCAGCCAGTCCAGCGCGTACCGCACCATGCTCAGGGCCAGACGGGCGTCGCACAGCACGGTGAGGTCGTCGCCGGCGACCACGATCGGGCGCACGGGTAACCGGACGGGTCCGGGCGGTTCGTGGTCCAAGGTGACGGCCCCGCCCGCACCGGTCCCCGGAATCACCGGCCGCCGCCCGGGCTCCACCCGGACCGCGGCCGCCACCGCGCGTACCAAAGCACGGGCCAGCCCTTCGGTGAGCCCGGCGATCCGGGTGGACAGGGCGCGCTGCGCCTGGGCGCCGGAGCCGGGCACCCCGGGGTCACCGGCCCTTTCCCGGTACTCGCCGAGGATCTCGCCCAGGCCGTTGACGTCCACGTGCACCACCGCGACCCGGCTCACGTCCCCGTGGTCGCGGCCGAGGCGGTCCACCTCCATGGGCAGGGCCAGCTCGACTGGTCCGCTGGCGGTGCCCGCCCCCGCCAGCCAGGCGTCACTGTGCGAGCGGTGCCAGCGGCGGCCGATCCCCCGGGCCCGGGCGACGTCGGCCGCCACCCGTTCGTACACGCGGGCGTGGTCGTCCAAGGACCTGCTGCTGTCCACCGACTCCGCCGGGGCGCCGCTCACCGAGCACGCCGCAGTGATCCCGTAACCGTGCGCGGGCGTGTGCAGCGCGGACATGTGGCGGCGGGCGCGGCGCAGGCGGACCGGGAGTTCGGCCAGGGCGGTGTCCACGTCGGGGACCGGGTGCGCCCCGGCGACAGGCACGGCCCCCGGGCCGTAGGTGACGAACGCGACCACCGGGGTGAGGTCACCCGCGCGGTCCCGGAGCCTTCGGGTGTAGCGGGCCGTGAAGAGCCTGGCTTCCGCGAGGTCGGGCAGGACGACGGTCAGGGCACCGCCCGCGTCCCGCAGGACCACACAGTCCTCGGGCACGAGGTCGGCCACCCCGTAAACGGGGTCTGAGGTGTCGGTGAGTTCGGCGACCAGCGCGGCCCGGCCGACCGCGTCCAGGATGCGCCGCCCGCTGTACACGTAGGCCTGGATGCCCCGAAGGTCCACCCCGACGAGCACACCTGCGGCGGGGGGCCGGGGGGCGGTGTGCTCGGTCGGTCGGTGCTCGGGGGCCTGGGTCACCGCGACGGACTCCTCGTGGCCGGGGACGGCGGGCACGGCGCGGGCGCCGAAGGGGATTCGGGGTCTGCAGACCTCTCTCGGACAGTACCGCGTCTCTGTCCGAGAGAGCTGGGTGCACGGACCCTTCCCCGTTCCGCTCCCAGAAAGGTCCACGACGATGCCGACCCCCTACGGACACGAGCGGCTCTCCCGTTCAGAGCCGGAGCGTCCCTCCTTCAGCAAGCGAACGGGGGCTGCCCTGGCCCCCGAGGACCTCCTACCCCACCTGCGCGGTCTGGCCCGGTCCCTGCGAGAGAACAACGTCCACCGGGAGTGCGGAGGGGGCGCGGCACCGGGTCGCCGCTCCCACCGGAACCCGCTCTGACGTGGGCACACGACAAAGATCGGCTCCCACCCCGTCCACCGGGTGGGAGCCGATCCGACGGTGACCGCCCGGCCACCGGGTGGGCACCGGTCCCCGCCCTCCGTCCTCGGGCGGGAACCGGCGGTCTGTGGGCCGCTACCTCCAGGCAACGGCCGCTGGATCACGGTCTTGGCGGATCAGGCTCGGGGTCAGTCGAACAGCGTTCCCCCGAACTCCTCGGCCTCGGCCACAGCATGCGCCCGCTGGTCCCCCACTCGGTGCGGAGTACGGCGCAGGCGGTGGGACGCCCGGCCGGAACGAGGGGCCGGGACCTCGGCGGCGAGGCGGCCGCGGGTGACCGTGTCCACCCGCACCGAACCGAAGCCCTGCGCCGTGTACTTGCCGATCCCCGCCAGCTCCAAGAGCTCCAACAAGGTGGTGAAGCAGTCGGTATTGCGGTGCCCTGCGCCGAACACCTCCAGGCGCAGACCGCCGCGCCAGCCCAGCACGGTCCGGCTCTCGGCATGGTGGTGTTCGGCCAGGCGCACGTCCTGCCCGGGCAGGGCCGAACGGCGGACCTGCCCCAGTCCGGACAGGGCCTCCTCCAGCCAGGGCGCCGCGAGAGCGGGAGGCGCGAACCGGGCCACCGCGCCCACAGCGCCGCTTCCCCCGACGATCCCGCCGCCGGAGCGGTGCACGGCGCCGAAGAGGCGACGGGGATTGGGCCAGATGTGCGGGATGCGCTCGCCGGTGGTGTCCCGGGTGGTCGTCACGACGGGCGTCTGGGTGCGCACCTCCGCGGCGCGCACCGACGACGGCCCGCGCGACGAGGTCAGCATCTCGGTGTAGGTGCGGTCGAAGGTACGTGTGACCGAGAGCGGCTCGAGGACGTGGTCACCGATGCGCTGCACGGAACCGACCAGTTCCCCGGGGTCCAGGGGCACCGGGGAACTGTCGTCCAGCCAGGTGAGCGTCCAGTGGTGGAGCCGGTCGCCCAACGGCCGCGGCCACCCGTTCATCGTCCAGCGTTTGGCCGCGGTGTGCTCCGAGGCCGGCTGCGGCCACCAGCGGTTGAGTAGTCCGTGACAGTCCTCCGGCCGGATCGGCCGCGCCGTGTCCGCCCGGTCCCGCAGGATCACGGTCCACCGTTGGGGCACGGACACCACCACCCTTCACGTGATCGCGGCGACGGCGGCCCCGCCTCGGGCCCCGGAGCCCCGCCGTACTCAGTTCACCGATAACTTCTCTCGGACAGTCCCGAGCGCCTGTGCGCCACCCGGGCGCTCAGGCGCTCTCCGCCATCTCCAGAAGCCGCAGGACGGTCCGCCAGTTTCGCGCGGTGATCTCCCCCGGGCAGTGGCGGGCGACCACGGCGGGCAGCCGCGCCTCGCGCGAATTCGCCTCGTGGTGCGTGAACACCTCGGTCGGGGTGACGGCGATCCGCTCACGCGGGTAGGCGGACTCGTCGGTCGCGGCCAGAGCGGCCGTGTCCACCGGTTCGGAACAGAACAGCACCAAGAACACCGCGGGGTCGGGGACCGGGAGGGGGTTGGCGGCCACCACGTCTCGGAACCGGTCCAGTGTGCGTACCAATACGGGCACGTCCAGGCCGAGTCCGCCGTGCAACGCCTCACGGACGGCCCCGGCCACCTTTTCCGGGTCGGTCTCGTCCGCGGTGAGAACGGCGTTACCGCTCTGGATGTAGGTGGCGACACCGCTGTACCCGAGTCCGCTCAACAGGGACCGGAAGTCGGCCATGGCCACACGGCGGTGCTTTCCGACGTTGATACCGCGCAGCAGCACGATGTGTCTGGTCATGCGTCTCACGATGCCCGAGCCATACGACAGTCACACGTGCCCCGCCCGTGCCTTATCGGCGCTTGTCCGCCCTTGCCCGCAGGGAACACAATGGCCTGGCCACACACAAAGACCCGAGAGCCGAAGCGGAGGGCGCATGCCCCGCCTGAGCCACACCCTGGACCTGGACCCGGTGGACCGAGGGGACGTCACCCGCACAGTGTCCGCGGTACAGGAGGTCCTGCGCAGTGCGCGCTTCGACGACTCGGGCGAGCTCCTCCTGCCCGAGGAGCGGGACCGGGAGCGCCTGGAACGGCGCGCCGAGGGGCTCGGGTTGGTCCCCAGCGCCGCCGAACGCGCGGAACGGGACCGCGAGTGCGAGCGCGACGAAAGCCTGGCCGACCTGTCCTCTCCTGAGGACCGGGCGGACGAGGCCGCGGTGCGCGAGGCATCCCTCTCGCTGAGGCTGCTTTCGGGGGAACACCTGGCCCCCGGCAGCCGGTATCTGCTGACCGAGGTCGACGCCGAGGGCGCTCCGGTCTTCGGGGAGGGCAGCGAGGGCTGGGTGGGCACCGACCTGACGGTGACCGCCTGGGACGAGTCGGGGGTGTGTTCGGTGGACTTCGCCATGCGGGACGGCGCAGAGGACGGCCAGATCCCGGTCACCACGGGCAGCGTGTGCCATGACCGCGCCGAGCAGACCGTCACCGCCTACGCGGACTTGGGTTTCCCGGTGGAGAGTGCGCTGGTCAAGCGCGGTTCGAGCCTGCTCAGGGCTCAGGTGACCGCCCGGGTGGACCTGCGCGCCTGGTTCGCGGCGGCCGCCGGCGGGTCTCCCGAACCCCCGGTGACGCTGGAGGTGGAGCACAGGCTGGCGCGGGCCGAGGGCCGCGTGGCGCCCGCCCCCGGCCGGGACGGCCTCTGGTCGGTCGTCGGCGACCTCGAGCTCCGGGGCCGGGGAGCGGCCCGTCCCTTGGTGGCGGTCGCCGCTTGGGCCCTGCTCCGGTCGGTTCGCCGGGCCGACGAGAAGTCCGTCGAGCAGCGGGCCACCGAGATCGCCCAGGAGTGGAACGACCACGTCCGGGTCCTGCCTGAGCTGCCGGGTTTCCTGGAGGAGCTCGCCGAGGCTTTGGCCGAGGCCGAACCCCGCAGCCGCCGCTGACCCCTTCCGCTTCCTTCGGCTCCTTCGCGCAGTCGTTCCTTGCCACACCCGCATCGACTACGTGAGGCGTGCAGCGAACGGGTGCTGGCGCTGGTACGCGCCAAGGTCGACCTGGCCCGGCAAGAGGGCGGCGCACCCGACCTGGACCTGTTCCGGTCGCTGTACGAGCGGGCCGCTCCGGTCCTTCCCTACGCCGCGCGTGCCGCCCTGGACTCCGACGAACAGGGAGCGGCGATGTTCGCGACGCCATCACCGCGGGCACCGCCGACTCCTTCACCGAGTACGACCCCGAGGGGTACCCGAAGGGGTCGGACCGAGCTCGGGACGCGGCGGCGACCATGGTCGCAATGAGCCTGGCACCACCCTCCTGCACTACCAGCTCACGCGCGTGATGGACCTCGGCCCCGACGGACCGGCCCCCTCACCGCGGATCGGGGCGGCCGCGCTCGACGTCTACCGAACGATAGGCGGCATGGTGTCCGCTCCCCTCGGCACGACAGTGCGCGACGGCGCCGGATCCGTCCCGGAGCGAAACGAAGCCGGTGAGGAGTCTCGATGAAGTTGTCAAGCCGCCGATGGGGCCGAACGGAGCGGGGAAGTCCATATGCGGTTTGTGACGTGATTGTTAGGTGCGAACCTGAAACCCTGTTGACCTCTGCTGATCTACGCCGCGTCCAAGATTTCCCGGACTTCGGGCACGTCTCCAAACGGTTTCAAGGATGCCCGCACGACCCGTGCCCGCTCATCCGTGCGGTCGCTGCCAAGGTCCGCCGACATCTCCAGCATCCGCCGTGCCACGTTCGCCGCTTGCTCAGGCTCGTTGGCGTCGGCGTAGGCCACAGCCAACCACGACAGGTAGAGCGCCATCTCTCGCGTATGCGTGGCGTCGTAGCGTGACAACACGTCGTTGAGCAGTGGGACTGCCCGTAGTGGGCGCCTAAGCTCGGTGTAGGCGCGGGCCTCCATGACCTGTAGTTCCCCGGCGTCCACCCAGTAGAGCCACGTGGGTTCGTCCTCGTCGGCGTGCTGGGAAAAGGCTTCCTCTGCCTCACCGAGCGCGCGCATGGTGGCGCGTGCATCGCCTGCCTTAGTGCGGGCCCATGCCACCCGATCCCAGAACAGCGCGCGGGCGCGGGGCGGCGCCTCAGCGCCCGCTTCTGTTAGAGCAGCTTCGGCGAGTGCCACACCGTCGGATTCCCGCCCGATGTTCGACCATTGGTACGCCAAGCAACCGGCAAGTTGCCCGGCTAGAGTGCCATCCCCCGCCTCACGTGCGGCCGATAGTCCAAGTCGGTAAGTCCGCTCTGCTTTGTCGTGCTGGCCAGCGTCGGAAGCAATCCACCCGGCGATCTGAGCGAACTCACCCACGGCCGTTCGCAGAGACCTGCCTACGGCTTCTGTGTGCGTGCTCTCGCGCAGGAGCAGCACGGCGGAGTCCAGTTCACGGAACGCGGGAACGATCAGGTCTTGTCCCGCTATGACGTCGTCGGCCAGCCTGAGCGCGTGGACACGGGCGTGCAGGCGTTCCGCCGCTGCCGTGCCAACGTGGCGCCCTTGATTCGCTGATAGCTCCACTTCGGGTCGCTCTCCGGGCAAAAGCTCAGCGAGGGTTGGTGACGGCGTGTCGACTTTGGCGATCGCGCGTTCAAGGTCTTCCCGGTCCACGGCGAACACTGCCGCGATGTAGGGCAGCCAGAACTTCGGCGCGCGGAGCCCGCGCTCCCAGCGGTAGACCTCTTGTCGGGTCACCGTGGCTCGGCCGGATACCTCGCACAGCGCTTCGGCAAGCCGCTGTTGGGACCAGCCTCGCGCCTTGCGATGCCGTTTGAGCATCTGGGGGAAGGTCTCGGAAGCCATGTCTCCATGGTGGCCTACAAATTGGCCTACAGGTAGGCAGATTCCGAATCAGTTGGCGCAAACAACAGTGGTTCTACGACAGACCCCGGCGAGTGCTGGCGGGCACCCCCGGGGCGTGGCCAACGCTGACTTGGAGCGCTGACATGAGCGACCATATCGCCGGATTCCTCAACCGGAGCACACCCACCGCACCTCCACGGGGAGGCCGTCACCGACGCCGGACACGACCCTCCACGTCCCTGTCCGCAGCACAGCAATGCGCCGGACTCACAGTCCTACTTGCTCTGGCCGACCCGGTCCCAACGTGCACACCGCACCCCATTCGGCCCCGGGCCCGACGTGCCCCGATCGCGCTGACACCCCCCACCGCACCCATCCTGATGGACGGCGCGGACTCCCGTCGATACCGGCTTATCCGGCCGTCCTACCAGAACTGGGAGCGCCAGCAGCCGCAGCACCTCGGGGAGTGGGGAGAACTGGCGGATCTGGTCCGTGTGGCGGTTTCCATGGGGATCGGCCGGTGGTGACAATGACCCCTCGTTATGTCGGTTCGCTCAACGAGTTGGACCAGTGGGCGCGTGCGCACCGCACGCGCATGCAGGTAGTGGATGAGACCTGGGAAACCATCACCCTGCCGCCACCTCACGGGCTGGGAACGGTACCTGTGAACAGTGCCGCTACCGCATGCGACTTCCCCTGTCGTTGGCTCTGCGCCGCCGCGAACGCACATTCATCGTGGACCTGTGCCACACAGTCAACGGTGCCCAATGCCACCACGTGCGCCCGGTCATCGCTGGTCTGAGTACCGCATCGGAGGCCGAAGCCAAGCGGCAAGCCGTGGTGGTGGCCAGCGCCACCGTGCAGACCCAGCGCCATCAGGTCTGCGGTGCCAACGCCGAGAACCTGACCACCCACTCCGTGCAGGCGGCAACTTCGTGGAAGGGCTGAGACCACCTGGGGCGGGTCACCGGCAGCCCGCCCCGCCACACCCAGACCTGAGTTCACCCAAGGGTGGGAGATTTTCGTATCGGTAGCGCGCTGACCTGGCGGTATGCCGTTCGCGGTGGGGTGAAAGGGTCACTAAGAACCTGCTCGTAGGTAACCTTCGTGGCGTGGC